>CAYVFK010000205.1:0-3729 GCA_964450925.1 uncultured Hyphomicrobiaceae bacterium
CCGCGATCGTGGGCCATCCCGCTATCCCGGAGAATACGACGAAGACGAGAACTTTACGGTCGACGAGATCGTCGATGCGGGCCACCGCTTCTTCGGCACCGTAACCGAAGGTCTGGCGAACGTCGTGGAATACGCATTCCAACGTCAGGGCTATCCTAACGGCTACATCCTCGGCGAGGAGGCCGGCGGCGCGTTCGTGGCCGGGCTGCGCTACGGCGAGGGCACGCTCCATACCAAGCACATCGGTCGCCACAAGGTCTTCTGGCAGGGACCATCGATCGGCTACGATTTCGGCGGTGAAGGCTCCAAGACCATGATCCTCGTGTATGATATTCAGCACCCGGAGGAGCTGTATCATCGCTATGCCGGGGTTGACGGTTCGGCCTATCTGGTGGGCGGCGTGGGTATCACTTTCCAGCGGCGCGGGCCGGTCGTGCTTGCACCGATTCGCTCGGGCATCGGGCTTCGGCTCGGGGCGAATGTCGGCTATCTGAAATACACCCGCGAGCCGACCTGGAACCCATTTTAGCCTGGCGCTATCCACGCGCCGGCGGTCACTGCTATCAGTCCGCTTGTGCCAGGCGGTATAATCCTGCAAGAAGATGGCAGGCGGCGAGGTGCACCGCGCGGGTCCTTTCAGTGCTGCCTGTCAGCGTTTTTGGAGTTGTCATGCCTGATTGGGGAGCTGCACAGTCATGATCCAGTCCATCATGCTTGTCGCTCTGGGCTTCCTGATCGCGACGCTATGTGCACTTCTGCTTGCGCCATCGTTCTGGCGGCGCGCCGAGCGCCTGACAACTCAGCGGCTGGAGCGCTCCATGCCGATGTCGATCGCCGACACCGAGGCCGACCGCGATCAGCTCCGTGCCAGCTATGCCATCATCATCAGGCGCCTGGAAGCCGCGCTCTCGCAGGAGAAGACGCGCTGTGCGGGCCAACTCGTGAAGATCAGCCAGTTGGAAATGGAAATCGCCCGGGTGAACGACCAGGCGGGGCAACTGCGCGGCCAGCTTGATGCCGAGCATAATGCGGCGTCCGTGCTGCGCCGGACGATCGCAACGCGCGTGCCCGAACTGCGCGAAGCCGCACAGAGCGCGCGGCAACTCGTCCATGTCCGCGACCACGAGATCGGCAGCATCGTGAATCGCCTGCGCCAGCGCGAGGAGGCACTGGCGATCGCGCAGCGCACCACCGAGATGCAGCAGGCGGAGATCACGCGGCTGCGCCAGGCCATGGAGATGTCAGGCGCACAGAACTCCGGGCGGTTCAAGCTGCGCCCGACGCAGTGGAGCATCCACGACTATCGCGCTGAATACGACCGGCTGAACCTGGAGCTGTCAAAACTGCGCGAGCGCCTGTCGGTCGCTTATGACCGCGAAGCCAATCAGGTTAAGCAGCTGCGCACCGAACTCCAACAACTCGCCGACCAGATTGTCACCGCTTCCGCCGGCTTGCCTGAGCGCGAGACAACGCGCGCCATTGCCGCGCCGGCATCCGACGATCAGGCTGAGACAGTGCAGGAGGACGGCGACGACCTCGAAGCCGCACGCTCCATCGACGCGATCCTCGCCGACGAAACAGGCGAGCCCAAACAAATGCCTGCATTGCGCGCGACTTTGCCGGCACAGCGCGCACGAGAGCGCGGCCGCAGCGGGGGCCTGTTCGCATCTGCGCTCTCCCCGAAGCGCATCGCTCAAGGCGCTGCGGCGAAGGTTGCCGCGCTGAGCGGCACCAAGACTGACAGCGCGGATGCCGCATCCGCAAGACCGGCGGAAGATGCGCAACCGTCAGGCCCCGATAATAAAGCCACGTCGGGACGGCTGAGCGCAGCAGAACTGCTCGGCGGCGAGGCCGCATGGCGCCGCGGGACGCAGGCGGATGGCCTGGAGCGCGATGCAGCGAGCGAGCCGGACCCGCCGCCCCCAGCCGATGAAGGCAGCATGGCGGCGAAGCCCCAGAGCAGCGACAGTCTTTATGACAGCTTGCGCGCCGCACCGCCGGGATCGGCCCCTTCGCGCTCGGAAGACGCCTCGCGCGCCAGAGACGAGAGGGCTGAGCGGGGCGCTCCGGTCGCAGAGACGGCGTCAGATGCCGAGGCACAGGCGGATCAGGCAGGCGTTGCGCCCTCGCCGGAAGCCGGGGACACTCACGAAGACGCTGACAAAGCCGATGTCGCCGAAGAAACCAGCGATGCCGAACACGCCGAGACACATGCCACCTCAACAACGTCATCAAACGATGAGACCGGCGATCCGGCGGAAACGGCAGACACGGCTGCGCCCAACACGCGCGAAAGCCCCAACGGCGAAGACGCCACAGCCAAAAGCGATGACGGCGAAGATGCAGATGACGCCACGAATTCCGGGGCTTCACTGCTCGACCGCCTGAAGCAGGTTCCCGAAAAGCAGACCCGCTGAGCCTTCAGCCGGCCCTTGCGGGTCTTTCTCAATTCCCTCGAAGCGAACCCGTCGGCACAGCGTCGAAAAAGCGTCTTGCACAAGATAACCGGCAAGTTATCCACTCGGCCTACAATATCTGGAAAATCGAGCTGCTTTCCTTGACGCTCACGAATCAGTATCATTTGGTTCTAGGGGGCCTGACTCACTTATATTTTTCCGGGCTGCCAGTACAGACACCTCAGTCAATAAACGAACGGCGAGCGGGCGGCTGAGAGTTATGTACAGGTATCGGGGACAGATGCGGCAACACTGATTTCCCCGCCGGAAAATCTCGTTTCCTCAGGCTGGCGCGTCGTGACTGGACACTCGCGGCGGGGCGGAGTTCTTGCGTTTTTCAATTTTCTTGGGCCGGACGCACTCACAGCGCCCGGCAAAGTGATTCGTGCGCCCGCAAAACAGGCCTTCGCCAGGCCCCCGGAAGCAATGCGCCGCGAAGCGGCAAACAGGGGGCTGTTCGACATGAGACATGTATTTGGTGTTTTGGGAGTACTTGCGGCAGGCACGCTGCTGCTGGTCTCGGCCGCAATGAACTGGCGCTTCGGCTACAGTCTGGGCAAGACCGAATTCGACGCCACGATCTATGGCACGGCCAGCGCCGCCGCCGATGTGCTGAAGGCGCTGATACCCTTCCTGATCCTGCTCGCGATCCGCGCCCGCAACTGGTCGCAGGCACTGGGCGGTATCCTGCTGCTGGCAATCTGCTCGTCCTATTCGCTCACGTCATCGCTGGGTTTCGCCGCGCTCAACCGCGCCGACACGGTCAGCGAGCGCGCCGTCAGCGCCGCGACCTACAAGGACCTGCGCTCGGAGATGGACTATCTGCGCGGGCAAATGGGGCAATTACCCGAGCACCGGCCCGCTGGCGTGGTCGAAAGCAATATCGACCGCATGAAGCAGCACCGCCGTTGGGATTCGACCCGCGGCTGCACCAACGCGACCGTTACGCCGAGCATCGAATACTGCGAGCAATTCCATACCCTCGAAGCTGAACTGGCGGCGGCCAGGAAGGCAGCCGAGCTTGACGGTCGAATGGTTGCCGTGCGCACGCAACTCGAGGACGCACGGCATGCAGGTCCGACCACCGAGGCCGACCCGCAGGCCGCGATCCTCTCCACCATCTCCGGTCTGGGCACCGATAAGATCCAGCTCGGTCTCACGATTCTTGTCTCTCTGCTGGTCGAGGCGGGTTCCGCGCTCGGCTTCTTTGTGGCGCTCAGCCATTGGCGCATCCTCGACGAGAAGACGCTCGGCCTGCCCGCGAAGGTCGAGG
>CAYVFK010000206.1:0-3695 GCA_964450925.1 uncultured Hyphomicrobiaceae bacterium
TGAAAACCGGCGAACACAAGCGCGGCGACAGCAAGCTCGATCATGTTCCCCTCAATAGCGTAAATCCAGGCTGTGCACCGCGCGGATTGGCGAATTGGCGCGTCAAGCAGAGCGGGATCCGAAAAGTGTGTCCTGGACTTGCTTCGGGATAGGCGACAGTGTTCGGATTCCGCGTCAATCCTTCAGCCGCGCCGCCACATCGTCAACATCACCGATGGACAGATACTGCAACTCCCTTAGCAGCCGGATGGTCGGTTTCAAAGCGAAACAGATCGAACCGATCAGAAACATCCAGGTGCCTGCGTAGGTCAGGCTGGCGTAAAAGAAGAATACCGAGCCGATGATGAACAGGAACGCGGCGGCGAAATCCACCAACGTATAAACGATCTCCCAAGCTGCCCAGATGCGGGCATGGCGCGGGGTGCGCGTCCGGTTCGCGGGGTCAAAAAATCTCATGCCGGTCCCTCGCTAGTTTCAGACCGGATCATGAATAGCTTAGAGGAGGTGCGATTTTCTTAACCGCGATGCGCGTTGAGCCGGTCGAAACCGGCGGCGAGATCCGCCTTCAGGTCCCCGACATCCTCCAGCCCGATATGGAAGCGCAGCGCCGGGCCTTCTGCTTTCCATTTGGTCGCAGTCCGATTCGGGCTTGGATCGCTTGGCACGACGAGGCTCTCAAACCCGCCCCACGAAAATCCCAGCCCGAACAGTTTGAGGCTATCCAGCATCGCCGCGACCGCCTCGCGAGATGCCGGGTGCAGGATAACCGAGAACAAACCCGACGCGCCGGTGTAATCGCGCTGCCAGATGGCATGGCCGGGATGTTCGGGCAGCGCCGGGTGCAGCACGCGCGATACCTCCGGCCTATCGCCAAGCCAGCGCGCGATCTCAAGCCCTGAGTGCTGGTGCCGCTCCAGCCGCACGCCCATTGTGCGTAATCCCCGCAGGGCAAGGGAACAGTCCTCCGGGCCTGGACACAAGCCGAGATCGGTGTGGACCGCTTGGACCCGGTCAGCCGCGCGTTCGTTGGCGGTGATCGCGCCCAGCATGGCGTCGGAATGGCCGACGATATATTTGGTCGCCGCCTGGATAGAGACATCCACGCCGTGCGCGAACGGCTTGAAGAAAAGTGGCGTTGCCCAGGTATTGTCAGTCAGCACCCACGCCGAGCGCGCATGCGCCGCAGCGGCGATCGCCGGGATGTCCTGCATCTCGAAGCTGTGGGAGCCGGGGCTTTCGGTGAAGACAAGCCGCGTGTTGTTGCGTATCAGCGCCGCGATGCCTTCGCCGATCGTCGGATCATAGTACTCCGTCTCGACGCCCAGCCGCTTCAGCACCCGGTCGCAAAACCGCCGGGTGGGGCGGTAAACGCTGTCGGTGACGAGGATATGATCGCCTGCCTCGACGAAGCTGAGCAGCGCCGCGGAAATCGCCGCCAGTCCGGACGGCGTAAGCCGCGTGCACGCGCCGCCTTCAAGCTCGGCGATCGCCTCTTCCAGCAGTCGCACGGTCGGCGAGCCATGCCGGCCATAGGTGTAGCGCGCATCACCCGACATCAACGCGGCGACATCGGGGAACAGCACCGTCGAGCCGCGTACGATGGGCGGATTGACGAAGCCGAACTGCTCTTCGGCGTCGCGCCCTGAATGCACCAGCCGGGTCAGCGCGCTCTGCCTGCCAGCGTTGTCATCCTCGTGATCGTGCGCCATTTCGCCTCCTTATCCGGTCCCATCAGATGTGCCCGTATGGCGCGGCCGGGTCAAGCAACAGGGCATGCGTGAAGCATTTTCAGCAGAAGCGGAAAGCTGACTTGCGTCCAAAAATCATATAAAACAATGACTTAGAGTGCGCTCACTGACGCCGATTTCTCTGAACGCGCTATGGCGCATTCTCGAGGGGTGGGACCCGATTGTCTGATAAAAAAGCGCGTCCAATCAGATAATTCGCGCCACTTTCCGGTTCAGTCAGAACGAAAGTGGCGCGAGAGGACGCGAGCACTTCGGCCGCATGGACTGAGGGGTGGACGGCCGCCAGCGGCTGACGAGATCTTGCAAGGCGTTGGTGGGTGAGGCATCTTCGCGAAGCCGGTGGTGTGTCAGCGTCCCGGAAAGGCAGCACAGGGACTTTGGCACCTTCGGCTTAATCCAGCCGGCCGCTCGCATGGGCGAGCATCAGATAAATTTTGCCAGTCTCGGAAACGAGATAGTTCTGCAGTGCCTTGCCGTCCTGCCCTGCTTGGCTGGCGTCCTTCAGCACCTTCTCGAAATCCGCCATATAACGGTCGGCGATGTGCCGGAAGGCCGGGTCGGAGCTATAACGCCGCTGTACCTGGTCAAAAGTAGACTGGCCCTGCTGGTTATAGACATCCCGGCTGATGACGCTACGATCCCCACGGTGGTAGCGCTTCCAGACTTCCACAACCGTATGCTGATCCACAGCATCGGCGATATCCTTCATGTTGAAGTCAACTGACCCGTCCTGGGGATCAGGCTTCTCCTGCCTCGGGGCGGGCTCCGGCGCCATCTGCGGCGGCCGGCCATAGGAATCATCCGCGCCGAACCGATCATTCCCGCCAAGTCCGCGGGAGTCGAAAGCCATCGCGTCATCGTCTTCTTCGGCTTCGGAAGCACGCGCGAGCAGGTCGCCCAGTGACCATTCACCGCCAGGCTTGGCGCCTTGATCCCGGTCTCTCGGGGCGACGCTCGGCTGGCGCGGGTTGGCCGGCGCCTCCCGATTTTGGCGTAGCGGCACATCATCATCCTCGCCGAAACGATCATCCTGGTTTTGCTGCCTGCCCGGCTTCCCTTCCAGCCGCTCGATCAGCCCCGCTGTCAGCGCATCGAAATCATCGTCGTCGGCCGACGAGGGGCGGCCCTGGCGCGCGGCAGGCACCGCCTCATCATCCCAGGCTGGGCGCTTCGTCAGCGGCGCTGGCACGCCGCGCTGTTTCGCTCTGGCGTCGTCGTCACGGCCCCGCTGGCGGGCAATATCTGGCTGGGCTGGTGTGGCCCGATGGTCGCTCCTGGCCTGTCGAGATGGCACAGCCCGCTCTCCGCTGCGGCCCGACGGCTGCTCAGCGCGCGACACAGCACCGGAATATCTATGTCTGTTGGCGATATCCGACAGCGAATCCAGAGCGGCGAGTTGGTCTTGCAACGCCTTGCGCATGGCGGTCGCACTTTCGCGAGTCGTCTCGGGGATCGCCTTGGCCTGCCGCCTCAATTCGGAGTGGGTCGATTCCAGGTCGAGCGTAGCGCGGCGCGTGGAGTCCTTGACGCTCTCGGAGGTTTCGGAGAACCGCGAGGTCAACGTATCCAATTGATCCCCAATCTGGCCGGAGAGGGAAGCAAATCGGGATTTCAGTTCCTCGATCGCCTCGAAGGTTTGCGCCTGGGTCTCTGAGCGCAGCTTCTCGATCTCACGCACAGCGGACTGGCTCTTTTCAGCAGAGTCGTGCGCCAGCATCTCGGTCACGTTGCGCGCCCGGTTTTCAGCACGCGAAAGCGACTCCTCCAGCATGCTAGAGTAGTTATGCATCATCTTATCGATTTCGGCGGCGCGCTGGCCGATCGTCTCGATCAGCTTGCCAAGCTGAGCCTGACGTTGCTCCATCACGTGATCGACCTTAGTGTTGGACACCTCCAGCGCCTTTGCCGACTTCATGATCGTTACGCCCTGCTCCTCAAAGCGTTTGG
>CAYVFK010000207.1:0-3608 GCA_964450925.1 uncultured Hyphomicrobiaceae bacterium
TCCTTGTATTCCTCGAACTGGCGTTCGCGCTCGGCCTGGCGCACCTTCTGCACGATCACCTGTTTAGCGCTCTGCGCGGCGACGCGGCCAAAGTCGAGCGGCGGCAGCGGCTCGGCGATATAGTCGTCGATTTCAGCTTCCGGGTTGCGCGCCAGCGCCTCTTCCAGAGCGATCTCGGTCGCGTCGTCCTCTACCTCCTGCACCACCCGCAAGAGCCGCGCCAGGCGGGTCTCGCCGGTCTTCGGGTCGATCTCAGCGCGAATCTCGCTGTCCGCGCCATAGCGGGCGCGCGCCGCCTTCTGGATCGCGTCCTCCATCGCCGAGATGACCAGTTCGCGGTCGATCTGCTTTTCGCGCGCGACCGCATCGGCGATCTGCAGCAGCTCCAGCCGGTTCGCGCTTACACCATATTGCGACATTACCTTTGCTCCACATAAGCCATGGTCTATTCCGATCCCACGCCGTCTGGCGCGTCCGATCCATTATCGTCGCCGAGAGTACGCCGCGCTTGCGAGGCGGCCATCAGCGCGTCGGTCATGACGAGCTTGGCGCTTTCGATCATTGCGGCGCGAAAGCCGAGGATATCCGGTTCGCTCTTGCCCTCGAGCGTCACGGCAAGGCGCACCTCATCCGCCGCCTCGTCATAGCCATCAATCATGCCGCGGAACCGCTTTCGACCGTCCACCGGCTCGCGCAACTCCAACTTTGCCTCGTGCCCAGCCCATTCATCGAAGTCGGACGGACGCACCAGCGGCCGGTCGATCCCCGGCGACGAAACTTCCAGATGATAGCGCCCAGGAATTGGATCATGCGCGTCCAAAAGCGGCGAAAGCGCCCGGCTCGCGTCGGCGCAGTCCTCAACCGTCACGTCGCTGCCAGCACGGTCAATCATGATCTGAACGGTCCCGCCGTCGCGCCCAGAGATCAGCACGCGCACAAGCCGAAGCCCGAGTTCCTCCAGCACCGGTTCGGCCAGCGCCGCAACTTCGGCGGCCACGCCTGTCTCCAAGAGGAAGCGCCGCTGCGCTTGATCCTCGCTTGCGCTGTCAACTTGCCGCGTCGCCACGCGAACCGCTCCTGTCAAAACTGCGAAACGGCGTCTGCAGCCGGCGCCGCAAACAAAAAAAGCGGACCCCGTCAAGGGCCCACCCGCCGTTTCCGATCGGTGGAAGATTGCCAGTAGCGTAGGCGAAACGGCGCGAATATGCAACGCCCGCGCGCTGGTTATCTTCCGGGAATGTAGCGCGGCGCTGGTATTTGCGGGCTCAGAGCCGGCAAAAGCGGAAATAGGCGCAGGCCCGGCCTGCTTCGATCGCCTTTTGCTCATAGCGGGTTTGCGGCCAGTCTTCGGGCCGCTCGCGCCAGTCCGCTGGGCGCTCCGCCATCCAGTCGAACGAGCCTTCGCGCCGGAAAGCCAGCAGCGCGGTGCGCGCGTAGTCGCCGATGTCGGTTGCAAAGCGCAGTTCCGCCCCGGGGGGCATGACCCGCGCGAGCTCGGCGATAGCCTCTTCGCGCAGGAAGCGGCGCTTGCGGTGGCGGCGCTTCGGCCACGGGTCGGGAAACAGAATAAAGGCGCGCGAGATCGACGCCTCCGGCAGCCAGGCCAGCAGGTCACGCGCATCGTCCGGGTGGACTGCGACGTTGCGCAGGTCTTCGTCCTCGATGCCAGCCAGAACCTTCGCAACGCCATTGATATAAGGTTCGCAGCCGAGCAGCCCCGCTCGGCGGCTGGTGCGCGCCTGCCAGATCAGATGCTCGCCCGCGCCAAAGCCGATCTCCAGCCAGACCTCCTGGACGGCTGCGTTGAAAAGCTTGGTCAGCGGTTCCGGTGGCGGGCGCGACAGGTCTGGCTGCAACCGTGGCAATAGCGCATCGACGAGCAGGCTCTGGCGCGGCGAGAGCTTGTGCCCCTTGCGCCGTCCAAAGCTGCGTTCGCCGAGTGGCTGGCGGTCGCTTGCGGACATGGGTCGTATAAGCCGGGTGCTCCCGGCGGGCTAGCTGAGCGCGGCCTTCAATGGCTCGATAAGGTCAAGCCGCTCCCAGGAGAAGCCGCCATCTGCATTTGGCTCGCGTCCGAAATGCCCATAAGCGGCGGTGCGTTTGTAGATTGGGCGGCCGAGCTGCAGGTGGTTGAAAATACCGCGCGGGCTGAGACCGATCACTTCGCGGATCGCGGCGTCAAGTTTGAGTTCATCGACCCGGCCGGTGCCGTGAAGATCCGCATAGATCGCCAGCGGGTTGGCCACGCCGATCGCATAAGCAAGCTGGATCGTGCATTTCTCCGCCAGCCCGGCCGCGACAACGTTCTTCGCCACGTAGCGCGCCGCATACGCGGCAGAGCGGTCCACCTTCGACGGGTCCTTGCCCGAAAACGCCCCGCCGCCGTGTAGCGCCGCGCCGCCATAAGTATCCACGATGACCTTGCGCCCGGTCAGCCCGGCATCACCCTCCGGTCCGCCGATCACGAAACGGCCAGTCGGGTTGACATAAAAATGCTCTTCACCTGGCATCCATCCCGCCGGCAGCACCTCCTCAACGAAGCTGCGCGCGATCTCGCGGACCTGCGCGTTTGTGGCGTCCTCGGTGTGCTGCGTAGAGACGACAACGGACTGCGCGCGCACCGGCCTGCCGTCCTCATATTCCAGCGTCACCTGGCTCTTCGCGTCCGGGCCAAGCTCCGGCACGCGGCCAGAGTGGCGAGCGCGCGACATGTTGAGCAGGATCTTGTTGGCGTAGTCGATTGGCGCGGGCATCAGCGAGTCGGTCTCGTTACAAGCGTAGCCGAACATAATGCCCTGGTCGCCTGCGCCCTGGTCTTCCTCGTTCTCGCGGTCCACGCCCATGGCGATATCCGCTGACTGCTCATGAACGTAGCAAGACACCTCGGCGTCGCGCCAGTGGAAGCCGGGCTGCTCATAGCCTATTTCGCGCACCGTCTCGCGCGCGAGCCGGATGAGCGTGTCATGGTTGATCGCGTCTGGCCCTTTGGTCTCACCGAGCAGAATGATGCGATTGGTGGTGACAGCCGTTTCGACAGCAACGCGCGATTTTGGGTCAGCGGCGAGGAATGCATCGACGACGGCATCAGAAATCTGGTCGCAAACCTTGTCGGGGTGGCCCTCCGAAACCGATTCGCTCGTGAACAGATAGTTCCTGTGGCTCACACGGGCCTCCTTGACAGCTAGAGCCTGTTCAATAACAACCCGAAGCGCTGAACGGGCTCCAAGTTATCGTTTCATCGCGTATTGGTCGCTTTGTACTCGCTATGCGGGGTCACGTGTGCCGGCGGCAACGCTCAATCGCGGCGCTTGGCGGGTCATCATCGCGGGATCAACTGGCGTCGTCCTGTTCGGCATCGGCCATGGCGCGGACCATGTCGACAATCGACTTGCGCACCTTGGGATCCTTGATCCGAACGAACGCTCTGTTCAACTCAACGCCCTCGCGGCTATCGAGAAAGTCCATCACGTATGTTTCCGAGTTGGGCTCGGCAAATCCTGCCACCTGTCCGCCGGGCGCGGGTGTCTGAAGGCCGTCGAAAAAGAACCCCACCGGCACATTAAGCACCTCGGCCAGCTGGAACAATCGGCTAGCCCCGATCCGGTTTG
>CAYVFK010000208.1:0-3594 GCA_964450925.1 uncultured Hyphomicrobiaceae bacterium
CGTATGTACGACACCTGCTGCACCAGTAAGTGGGACCAAAAGAGGGACCGCCTATTGCTTACCCGTCTTACATCACTGTTTTTAATACTAATTTAAGGATGAAATGGCGGAGAGGGAGGGATTCGAACCCTCGGAACGCTTGCGCGCTCAACGGTTTTCGAGACCGCCCCGTTCGACCACTCCGGCACCTCTCCGCGTGTGGCGCGACAGCCCGAGTGACTATCTATCGTTTTGCTTGTGCGCACGCAACCGGGCTGACGTTGTAGCTTGATCAATCAAGCAGGACCTTGAGCCGGTAAAGCGTGGCGAGCGCATCGCGCGGGGTCATGCCATCGGGGTCGAGAGCCGCTACCTCGTCGCGCAGGCTCCGAAGCGCCGCGATCTCATCATCAGCATTGCCATAGGCGGCCTGCTCCGGCTCCTGCATGGCCGCGAATAGCGGCAGCTCGTCGACCAACGCCGGGCCCGAGCCACCTCCTTCACGCTCCAGCCGCGCCAGCACCTCCCGCGCCCGCTTGACGGCCGCGCGCGGCAGCCCCGCCAGCTTGGCCACCTGGATGCCGTAGGAGCGGTCCGCCGCGCCCGGAGCCACCTCGTGCAAGAACACGATCTCGTCGCGCCATTCCTTCACGCGGATGGTGGCGTTCGCCACCCCGGGCAGCCGATCGGCCAGCACGGTCAACTCATGGTAATGCGTGGCGAACAGCGCGCGGCAACAATTGACGTCATGCAGATGCTCGGCCGCCGCCCACGCGATCGACAAGCCGTCATAGGTCGCGGTGCCCCGCCCGATCTCATCCAGGATCACCAGCGCGCGCGGCCCGGCCTGGTTCAGGATCGCGGCCGTTTCGACCATCTCGACCATGAAGGTGGAGCGCCCGCGCGCCAGATCGTCCGACGCGCCGACGCGGCTGAACAGCCGGTCCACCACGCCGATATGCGCGGATTTCGCGGGCACGAAGCTGCCGGCCTGCGCAAGGATGGCGATCAGCGCGTTCTGGCGCAGATAGGTGGACTTCCCGGCCATGTTTGGCCCGGTGAGCAGCACCAGCCGCGCGGTTTCGTCAGCCTCCGCCGACAGCGCGCAGTCGTTGGCGATGAACGGGGCTGCGCCGTCCAGCGTCTGCTCGACGACAGGATGCCGCCCGGCCTCGATGACGAATGCGCCGCTGTCATCCACCGTGGGGCGAACATAGTCGTGCGCTTCGGCCAGTTCGGCCAGCGCGCAGGCCACGTCCAGCCGCGCGATCGCCTGGGCCAGCGCGCTCAACGCCGCTTGCTCCGCCAGCACGTCCTCGCTGAGCCGCGCGAAAATCTCCTGCTCGATGGCCTGCGCGCGCTCCCCCGCCAGCGTGATGCGCGTTTCGGTCTCGGCGAGTTCCGGCGTGGTGAAGCGCATCGCGTTCGCGAGCGACTGGCGCAGGCGGAACGTCTCGTCATGCGGCGGCGTGCGCAGTGTCTCGGCCTGCGCGGCGCTGATCTCAATAAAATAGCCGAGGATGTTGTTGTGGCGCACCTTCAGGGATTTCAGGCAGGTTTCCTCGGCGTATTTCGCCTGCAGCCCGGCGATCACCGAGCGGCTGTCATCACGCAGCTTGCGGTTTTCATCGAGGTCGGCGTTATAGCCAGCGCGAATGAAACCGCCGTCGCGCGCTGTCAGCGGTAGCTTGTCCTCCAGCGCCGCGGCGAGGGTCGCGCCCAGCGGCATGTCGGCTGTTGCCAGCGCATCGCCGACGCTTCCCAGTTCGCCCGGCATAGCGCCTGCGTCGGCGAGCAGATTGCCGAGTGCCGCGGCACAGCCCAGCATGTCCCGCACCGCGCCCAGATCGCGCGGGCTGCCCCGCCCAAGCTTGAGCCGCGACAGCGCCCTCGCGCCGTCCGGCACTTCGCGCAGTTTCGCCCGCAGACCCGAGCGCAGCCGGGGCGCATTGCGCAACAACGCGACCGCGTCCAGGCGCGCGTCGATGGCCTCCGGCGATGTCAAAGGGCGGTTGATCCGCGCCGCCAGTTCCCGCGCGCCTGGCGCGGTCATGGTCCGGTCGATCGCCCAAAGCAGGCTGCCCTCGCGCCGTCCGTTCGTTGTCTGGGTCAACTCCAGGCTCGCGCGCGTCGCGGCGTCCATGATCATCGCGTCCGCCGCCGCGGCCTTGCGCGGTGGGGCGAGCAGTGGCCGCGCGCCGATCTGGGTGAGCTCGATATACTTGAGCGCCGCGCCGGCCGCCGACAGCTCACCGGACGTGAAGCCGCCAAAACCATCGAGCACGCTTACCTCGAGCGTAGCCTTGATCGCCGCGTCTCCGGCTTGCGCATTGAAATGCGCGTCGGGCGTATGCGTGATCGCAGCGGCGTATTCGCGCAATGCTGCTTGAAGTTCGTCATCGGCGCTGTCGGGCACGAGAACTTCGCGCGGCGCCAGCCGCGCCAACTCGCCGGGCAGGTCGGCCGCCGCGACCTCGCTCAAGATGAACTCGCCGGTGGAAATATCGACCGAGGCCAGCGCATATCCTGGCTCGCCGCGCGTCTGCGTCGCGCAAAGCGCCGTGAGGAAGTTGTTGCCGCCCGCCTCCAGCAAGCCGTCCTCGGTCAGTGTGCCGGGTGTGACCAGCCGCACGACCTCGCGGCGAACGACCGCCTTGGCCCCGCGCTTTTTCGCCTCCGCCGGGTCCTCGGTTTGCTCGCACACCGCGACGCGGAAACCCTTCCTGATCAGCTTGTGAAGGTATTCCTCGGCGCGCACAACCGGCACGCCCGCCATCGGGATGTCCTCGCCCAGATGCTTGCCCCGCTTTGTCAGGTGAATCCCGAGCGCGTCCGCCGCCGTCACTGCATCGTCGAAAAACAGCTCGAAGAAATCGCCCATCCGGTAGAACAGCAGATAACCCGGATGGGCCTGCTTGATCTCCAGATACTGCGCCATCATCGGAGTAACGGTATCGCGACACTCTTTTTCGCGCGACTTCTTCATGGTGCCGTGCATTACAGCCCTCTTTCCATCAGGCGCTCTTCATCCCTTGGTATGGCATGAAAATGATCTCCTTGAAGCTGTCGCAGGCGGTGTCTATGGTCACATGCTTCAACGCGCCGCGCAGCGTCAGCGTGTGAGCGCGCTGGCCCAACCCACAGAAAATCCAAAACCAATGTCCACCACGTCCAAGGAAACGAAATTCACCCGACAGGAGGCGCTCCAGTTTCACCAGGAGGGTCGCCCCGGCAAACTGGAGATCATCCCCAGCAAGCCGATGTCCAGCCAGCGCGATCTCAGCCTCGCCTACTCCCCCGGTGTGGCGGTCCCCGTGCAAGCCATCGCGGAAAAGCCCGATCTCGCCTACGACTACACAACCAAGGGCAACCTGGTGGCAGTGATCTCGAATGGTACGGCGATTCTGGGCCTGGGCAATCTGGGCGCGCTGGCATCAAAGCCGGTGATGGAGGGCAAGGCGGTCCTGTTCAAGCGGTTCGCAGACATCGATTCGATCGATCTGGAGATCGACACCGAAGACGTGGATACCTTCATTAATGCGGTACGCTATCTCGGCCCATCCTTTGGCGGGATCAATCTGGAAGACATCCGCGCGCCGGACTGCTTCGTCATCG
>CAYVFK010000209.1:0-3584 GCA_964450925.1 uncultured Hyphomicrobiaceae bacterium
ACGTGGTCGGCGACCTGTTCGGCGAGGGCAAGATGTTCCTGCCGCAGGTGGTGAAGTCCGCGCGCGTGATGAAGAAGGCGGTCGCCTATCTCATGCCCTACATGGAGCAGGAAAAGCGCGAGATGGGCATCGAGGACCAGCCGGCCGCCGGCAAGATCATCATGGCGACGGTGAAGGGCGACGTGCACGACATCGGCAAGAACATCGTCGGCGTTGTCTTGCAGTGCAACAACTACGAGGTGATCGACCTCGGCGTGATGGTGCCCTCGCAGAAGATTCTGGACGCCGCGCGAGAGCACAAGGCCGACATGATTGGTCTGAGCGGGCTGATCACGCCGAGCCTCGACGAGATGTGCCAAGTCGCCGCCGAGATGGAGCGCGAGGGCTTTGACGTGCCACTGCTGATCGGCGGGGCAACGACCAGCCAGGTGCACACGGCTGTCAAGATCTGCCCGAACTACACGCGCGGTCAGGCGATTTATGTGTCCGATGCCAGCCGCGCGGTCGGCGTTGTCTCCAAGCTGCTGTCGGATGACCGCCAGATCTATCTCCACCAGATCAGCGAAAACTACAAGAAAGTCAGCGCGGCGCACAAGCGCGGGCGCGGGCAGAAGAGCCGCATCAGCCTGAAAGACGCGCGGCGCAACAAATATGCGATCGACTGGGCGGCTTATCAGCCGACGCGGCCGCAATTCACCGGCCCGCGAGCATTCCGCGATTTCGATTTGCGCGAGTTGGCCAAGTACATTGACTGGACCCCGTTCTTTGCCACCTGGGAGATCAAGGGAACATATCCGGGCGTGCTGGAGCATGAGCGTTATGGTGAGACCGCGCGCCAGCTGTTCGAGGATGCACAGGCGCTGCTGAAGCAGATGCTGGACGAGCAATGGGTGCGTGCTCACGGCGTCGTCGGCTTCTGGCCCGCCAACACGGTCGGTGATGATGACATCGCGATCTACACGGACGAGACGCGCAGCGAACGGCTCGCCACGCTGCACACGCTGCGCCAGCAGATGACGCGCGATAATGACCGCGCCAATACCGCGCTTTCGGACTTCTGCGCCCCGGCGGATAGCGGCGTGGCGGATTACGTTGGCGGCTTTGCCGTCACCGCTGGCATCGGCGAACTCGCCATCGCGGAGCGCTTCACGAAGGCGAATGACGATTATTCCCGGATCATGGTTCAGGCGCTTTGCGACCGGCTCGCAGAGGCTTTTGCCGAGCGGCTGCACGAGAAGGTGCGCAAGGAGCTTTGGGGGTACGCGGCGGATGAGGATTTTTCTGTCGCCGAGCTGATCGCGGAGAAGTATCACGGCATTCGCCCGGCGCCTGGCTATCCCGCGCAGCCCGACCACACCGAAAAGCGAACGCTGTTCGACCTGCTTGATGCGGAGCGCCAGGCTGGCATTGAACTCACCGAGAGCTACGCCATGACCCCGCCGGCGAGCGTGTCGGGCCTCTATCTCGCGCACCCGCAAGCGCACTATATCGGCGTGGGCAAGATCGACCGCGATCAGGTCGAGGATTACGCAAGGCGCAAAGGCTGGCGGCTGGAAGAGGCCGAGCGCTGGCTCGCGCCGATCCTGAACTACGATCCGATGGAAAAGGCCGTGGCCTGAGCGGGCTTGGCTTGGCGCGCGATTTGACCGAAAACCGGATCTGATCCCGGATCAAGTCTGGAATAGGCTTCTGCGGGGATCGCGCGTCAGTCGATCGTGGCAACGGCCGTGCGCTCACGCCGCTCCTGGCGCTTGCGAAGTGCGGTTGCGCGGGCCCCGCAGACAAGCGGGCGCAGCTTCGGCGCAGGCGCATCCAACCCGCTGCCATAGCCATAATGTTCAAGGCGCGGCGCGAACATCTGCTTCCACTCATAAACCTCGAAGCCGTGATCGAGCAGAGCCTTGGCCCGCTTCGTGCGCGCGCTACTGTTGTAAGCGCCCATAACAACGGCGACGAGCTGGCGGTCGCCGCGCGTCGCGCTCGCCACGACGTTGAAGCCAGAATCGCAGATGAAGCCAGTTTTCATACCATCCGCCCCGTCATAGACACGCAGCAGCGCATTGTGCGAGCGCAGATAGGCCCGGCCGATGCGAAACGCCTTCTCCGCATAGAGGTGAGCGTATTCTGGAAACTCCCTCAGGAGCGTGCGCGCGAGGATCGCCATGTCGCGGGCAGTGGAAATCTGCCGCGCATCAGGCAGCCCGTGCGGATTAACGAAGCGCGTACGCGTCATGCCGAGCCGCTTGGCGGTGGCGTTCATCTTCTCGGCAAAGGCTGCAACGCTGCCAGCGATTCTCTCGGCGAACATCACCGATACATCGTTTGCCGACTTGATGATGAGCGCACGCAAGGCGGTCGGCATGCTCATCTCGGTGCCGATAGGCGCGCCGATCTTGCTTGGCGGCTCGGCGTGGGCGGTGGGGGAGACGACCAGCTTGTCCTCCATCGACAGCTTGCCGTCGCGCATCGCCTCGAAAGCCAGATAGGCAGTCATCAGTTTGGTGAGCGAGGCAGGGTGCCAACGCCGGTCGATGTCCTCGGCGTAGAGGACGAGACCGGTCTCGGCGTCGATTACGATGGCAGGGGCCGCCCGCGCCGGTTCGCTCGATAAGGCGCCGACGAGCAACGCCATAATCGCGAAGACCTGAAACCCGATACGCATCGCAACGCTTCCCCGTCTCTTCGTTCGTCCATCACCTGTAGAGATCAATTACAAGACTAAGCCGAAAACCTGACAAATGTGCAAAGTAGACCAGTTTGATACAGACAATTTTTGAAATATCTGGATTTCTAGCCGCAGTTGCCGGTTCGTGGCAAGTGCGCGATCCGTTGGCGCGGGCTCTGCGCGGCGAATGGTGCCCCAGGCCTGACTCGAACAGGCACGCCCTTGCGGGCAACAGATTTTGAGTCTGTCGCGTCTACCGATTCCGCCACTGGGGCCGCGCAGAATAGTCGGCTGAGATCATACCCAACGCCTTGTTAGCGTCAACATGAGAGGCTACCCAGCCACGCTCCGTACGGCAAAATAGCTGGGGCCGCGCGGCTTCAGTAGACAAGCTCTCCGCGCCCCTATAAAGCGACCGCCATGCTCAGAAGTCTATACGATCGCGTGATGGCTTTGGCCGCGCACCGTTTCGCCGTGTGGTGGCTGATGGCGGTATCGTTCATCGAGAGTTCGGTGTTCCCGATCCCGCCTGATGTCATGCTGATCCCGATGGTGCTGGCCAAGCGCGCCAAGGCCTGGTTTTACGCCGGGATGACGACGCTCAGTTCGGTCGCGGGCGGCGCGGCGGGGTATGCCATCGGCTTTTTCCTGTTTGAACTCGTCGGCCAACCGATCCTGGAGTTCTACGGCAAGACAGACAAATTCGCCGAGTTTGCTCAGGGCTACAATGATTGGGGCGCGGCGATCGTGCTGTTCGCGGGCATTACGCCGTTTCCCTACAAGGTGATCACGATCGCGTCGGGCGTGACCGGGCTGAATTTTGTCATGTTCATGCTCGCGAGCCTCGTCGCGCGGGGCCTGCGGTTTTATCTCGTGGCCGCGCTGCTTTACTGGTTCGGCCCGCCGATCCGCGATTTCA
>CAYVFK010000210.1:0-3579 GCA_964450925.1 uncultured Hyphomicrobiaceae bacterium
CAGACGGTTGGCCACGTCGTGCGTTTACTGTGGCTGAGGTCGAACGGATGGTCGACCTGGGGGTGATCGAGCGCAACGAGCGTTTTGAGCTGATTGGCGGAGAGATCGTCCCCATGGCCCCCAAAGGTCTGGTGCATGAAGTCTTGAAGACGCTGCTTATCGAGCACTGGATCAAGGCGAAGCCGGACAGCATCATGCTGACGCCGGAGACAACGCTGCGCATGAGCGATGTCACCTATGTTGAGCCCGACATCGTCTTTTACCGGCGCAGCGACGGGCTGCAGAACCTGCGCCCGGAGACAGTGTTGCTGGCCGTTGAGATCGCCGATAACAGCATCAGTTTCGATCTCAACAAGAAGCCGGAAATTTATGCAGGCTCAGGGGTAGCGGAACTTTGGGTGATCGATGCGAGACAGCGACTCACCCACGTGCATCGCAAGCCGGTTCAGCGCAATGACGGGCCGTCTTATTACGCGGACAAGAAGGAGTTCCGCTCAGACGCGTTGATAACGCCCGCCGCGGGTGCGGGGCTGGCAGTTCGGCTTGATGATTTCCAGTCATAACAAAACGCGGCGGGAGGCTCTCGCCGCGTCATGACTTTCGCGCTGGATGCGTGGTTGATCAGTCGCCTTCGCCTGGCTCTGGCGAGAAATGCTTTTCCTTATCCTTCACATCAGCCATTTCATCGGCGCCGGGTAGGGGGTCTTTCTTGGCCGTGATATTCGGCCACTTGTCAGCGTAGTCCCGGTTGATCTCCAGCCACTTCTCCAGGCCCGGCTCAGTGTCGGGCTTGATCGCCTCGACGGGGCATTCCGGCTCACAGACGCCGCAATCAATGCATTCGTCCGGGTGGATGACGAGCATGTTCTCGCCCTCGTAGAAACAATCCACCGGGCATACCTCCACGCAGTCGGTGTACTTGCACTTAATGCAGGCATCCAGGACCACATATGTCATTCCGTTCCCTCCGCAGGCGCGACTCCAGCAGTTTGCAAGCGTATGTCCGATAGACGCGGGCGAGATGCAAGCGCGCTGATGTCTCGCTGCTTAGCTATAACCAACCTAGCTACTTAGGTAAATGAACTGGGCCGACGGATCAAGTGATTGCGTCAAAAATAGCATTCAGGTTGGTGCATATAAGATCATTCGATGACGATGCGCGGGCGTGCCGTCTGCGCCTTGGCCTGTTCGCCGGTCAGTTCGCCCCAGGCCATCGCCGCGATCTCGCGATAGACCTGAGCGTGTGGGCTGTCCGGCTCGCTGGCGACGATCGGCTGTCCGCTGTCGGAGCGCTCCCGGATCGACATGTGCAGCGGCACTTCGCCGAGACACGGCACGCCCAGCTTTTCCGCCTCCATACGCGCGCCGCCGGTTCCGAATATCTCCGCTCGATAGCCGCAACTTGGGCACAGGAAATAACTCATGTTCTCGACGATGCCGAGCACAGGCACATTCGTCTTGCGGAACATGTTGAGGCCCTTACGCGCGTCGATCAGCGCAAGATCCTGCGGGGTTGAGACGATCACCGCGCCCGCCAGCGGCACCTGTTGCGCCATTGTCAGCTGCGCATCGCCCGTGCCCGGCGGCATATCCACGACGAGGACGTCCAGGGCGCCCCAAGCGACGTCGCGCAGCATCTGCGTGAGCGCCTGAATGACCATTGGCCCGCGCCAGATCATCGGCTCGTCCTCGGCGATCAGGAAGCCCATCGACATGGCTTTCAGGCCGAACGCATTCATCGGCTGAAGGATGTTGTTGTCGTCGACGTCCGGGCGGCCCGTGAGGCCGAGCAGGCGCGGGATTGAGGGGCCGTAGATATCTGCGTCGAGGATGCCGACCCTCAACCCGTTCGCCGCGAAGCCGAGCGCGAGATTTACGGCTGTCGTGGACTTGCCAACGCCGCCTTTGCCCGAGGCGACCGCGACAATATGTTTGACATTCTCGATACCGCGCAAGGTTGCGCCGCCCGGGCGCGCAGGCCCGCTTTGGGTGCCCGCGCCGTTGCCGCCGCGGCTGGCGGAGGCCTGCTGTTGGCTCGCGCCGGGTTTCTGCTCGGCTGTGAGGGTGACGGTAGCGTTCTCGACGCCGGGCAACTCCTTGATCACGACTTCGGCGGCCTGACGCAGCGGCTCCAGCTCCTTTGCGCGCTCGGGCGGGATTGCGATCGAGAAGTAAACCTTACCCTTGTTGACGACGATCTCGGAGACAAGGCCGAGCGCGACGATGTTGCTCTCACCGTCCGGCCCCTTGATGCGCTCAAGTTCCTTCAGGATGCGGTCTTTCGTTGGTGCGTCTTTTGTCATTGCGTCTCGACTGGGATGCCGGTGTGAGTTGTCGCTGGCAGCTAGCCATGCCATGAACATAGGCCATCTGTCACGCTTTCACCACACGACATCGACCGGAGAGCCCTGCAACTTTCCTCAACACGTTCTGGTCCGACAGCAATTTTTTGTTTGTGCCAGCCGTCGCATTTTGCTATCCAGAGTCTAATAAGTTGATGTCGGTACTGATTCCACCCTAAAATTGAACAAAAAGCAGCGGCGATCACAGATGCCTATTGCAGTCTCTTCCCCTTCGGATACATCCGGCGAACTCGAAAATGTTAAACCAGGGGAAGGGCTGGGCGGATAAATGGCAGGCGGGTCGGTTTATACGGCTTGATTCCAGAATGTTATTTCATATGTGACGTCGCTTAGTGGCACATGATCGCCGGTTAAGATCCACCGGCTCGGTACGTTCGGCTGCAGACGCTTGAGTTCAAGCCCAGCAGGCTTGTCGCCGCTGTTTTTGCAGTCGATTTTGCCAAGCTTCTCGTCGAAGCGCCATTCCGCGTAGAATCTTCCTTTTGTCTGCGTTCTAGTGCGGTTGTTCCAGACATAACATGCTGAACCTTTGTTCAAAAGCCTCAGGAAACTTCCCGGCCATTCGTAATAGAGTGTGAAAGCGCGCGTGTCTCCAGGTTTCAGCAATGGTAGAAAATAAATTAAAAACTCTTTGTGCAATGCCTCGTCTCGCAGCGGAAGATAAAACAAATCGGTCTGCTTGTCTCCTGCGAGAACCCTCACATGCATCTCTTCCAAGTCGTCTAAAGGCGTGCTCTCTTCATCTCCATACACATTGAAAGTCCACAAAAAACCCTCCTCTTCTGTTGCCTGAACAACAATGTCTTTGTGGACTTTCAACGTTCCGTCTGCGGTGACATAGTAGCTTGCGCTCTCTGACACAAAGTCAAGCCGTGGGCGAAAATCGTCATATAAATTTTGATTTATAATCCTGAGAATCTCCATGTCTTTCTTACGGAGATCGTACAGCCGTTTGATCTGCTGATTTTTCTCATCGATGAGTGATTTATAAGTAATAGTAATTTCAGACGAAGTGGGCCAAATGGATTTATGCGATTTCTTAAGAGCTTGACGAGCAAAAAATATAGAGGAAAATATTAATGTATAAATTAGTATTAGGGTGACTTGAGTAAAAAACTTATCTACAGTGTAGGCTGTTCTGCCGCCGTCTCGCAGCGTGGTGGTCTCGACATATTGCGCGATAAAGAAGCGAAGTTCTTCAGTGACAGCATCAAAC
>CAYVFK010000211.1:0-3505 GCA_964450925.1 uncultured Hyphomicrobiaceae bacterium
AACTCGCGGCTTTGCTGCCGCTTATCGGCCGTGAAAAGGTCGCCGCCCGCCTGCGTGGACACGCGGCCCATTGAGCAATGAGGCCGCGCTGCCCGCGCCCGCTGCTGCGCCTGTTCAGACTGGTATCGGCCTTCAAACCACGCGCAATTGTTCACCGGCCGCGATCAAGGCGTCACGTAGACGATAGGTGGCATCGGATATCAGCTTGCGCTCGCCGATCCGAACCTGACTGTAGGGCGTCATTGCCGCACCCGGCCCGGTTTCATACGGTTCCAGAACCTTGCGAAAGCTCTGGTAAGCCTCCTGCACCCGCGCGTCCGCCTGCTCGGACTGTTGTCTCACATCCGCGGAAAACGGCTCATACTGGCTGAAAATTCCGATAATGTTTGAGCGGAAGATGAGCATGCTCTGGTCCGACCAGGTCTCCTCTTCGCTGCTGATCTTCCTGCTGCCGATCTCTTCCGCAAGACCTATCATGCCTTCGAAGTGGCCCTTCGCGCTAAACCGGTCGGGCTCGCCCAGCTCTTTCTGCAGTTGATCGTGGCTCTGGGCCAGCTGATCCGCATATTGCGCCGCCAGATCAAGATCATCATCCCGGAACAAGAGATACTCAATCTTGTGAAAGCCGCGAAAGTCTTCGGATGACTCGCCGCCATCGATTGAATATGGCCTTGCATCAATATCAGAATCGCTTTGCTCGAATGACGCCGCGAGCACCTCGATCTCCTCGTAAGGCGGACGGGCATCAACATAAGCTTGACGCGCTGCGACGAGATCACGCGAAGCAATAGCTGCCTGCAGGTTTTTCACGAGTTCTATTTGAGCCTTATTGCGCTCACTGAAATACGACACGCCCTTTAGCGCAGCAGAACTGAAACGATCTTCGCTGGCTTGCGCCCGACCGATGAAAGCCGGCGCGTTGCCAGAGCTTCTCCAT
Organism: uncultured Hyphomicrobiaceae bacterium; assembly: GCA_964450925.1. Classification (GTDB taxonomy): domain Bacteria; phylum Pseudomonadota; class Alphaproteobacteria; order Rhizobiales; family Rhodomicrobiaceae; genus Dichotomicrobium. Next base: position 938 of record CAYVFK010000211.1, read on the forward strand.
GCCGCGACCCCAATTGTGGTGATCGCGCTTGCTGCCAGTGCTTGTTCAAAAAACTGCCGGCGTGAAACTCGCTTCATCACGTTCGCACTCCTTCTTCCATTACGCCCCGACGCCTCACCAACATCTGCCGAGGTTGGCTTGGTCGCGCCTCAAAGGAAGACAAGTTGCGCAGTATTTCTCGAACGGTCAATTGAGTTTTACACAACAAATAACGTTAGCCTCTCACAAATACGATGAAGTATTTTGAATATGAAACATCTCACAGCATACTTTGTGCATAGACATCAATTCCCTGCAGGCCCTACCGGGTTTGTGCAGGCGATCAGTGGTGAAATCGTCGTCCGGCGTCGCTACCGATGCTGGCGGCGATAGGGAAATCTGGGCAAATCTCGTCCTTGCGCAGATAAGCGATTGGCAGCCGCCCCTCGTTACCGATGCGTAGCGCACTGTGCGCCGTTACCACATAGCCGAGCCGCTTGAAGAAGGGGGCCTGATGGGCTGTCGTGCGCACGCGCACGCTGCGGTAGCCGGCGGCGTGCGCCTCGGCCTCTGCGTGGGCGACAAGCAGGCGGCCGATGCCCGCACCCGCGAATAAGGGCCAGACAAAAAGCATCTGCAGTCGCGCAACATCGGGCGTAGCGCCAGCCGGTTTCCAGCCGACCGTGCCGACCAGTTCCTCACCAACCCAGGCGGCCGTCAACTCGCCTGCGACAAGTGCATGAATGTATTCTTCGCTATGCAGAGCGGCGGCAAGGTTCTCAACGTCGTCCTCGCCAAGATGATGTGCAGCACAGGCGCGCGTGGCTGCGCCGTGTACATAGCGAATCGCCGATATATCATCGATCCCCGCCGGCCGCAGAGACACGCCGGCCAAAAACAACTGTGGTTCACGCTTGAACTGAGACATTTAAACGACTTTGAGCTACCGAAGAACATGCAAGAATTTTGGCGGTAAAAATGGCATAAAAAGGCCCAACGGCAGGAAAGAACAGAGATTTTCTTGTGAAAATCTATAGATCGACGGCTCTGGAGGATTGACAGCTTAGCGTCGTCGCGGATCGAAACTGTCGTCTTGCGAACCATCGCGGTCAAGCGCCTCCTCGCCAGCCTCTGGCGTGGCGGCCCCTTCCCCACCATCAGCTTGTGTATCCCATCCGCCGCCCTCTTCCAGGCGGTTGCTCTCGTCCCCGGCCTCCGGAGACGACTGGGCGATCTTGGATGCGGAATATTCCGACGCATCACATGAGCAGCCGTCGATGAATTCTTTCCGGTAGAGCCAGGCATTTTTCAGTTGGGTGTAGGGTCTACCTTCCAGCGAGACCATGCTATCTACATCCTCGCCGGGGTTGCGGTAGACGAACAATTCGGTCGGGGCGGCACAGCGCTGGCGGCATTGGGTTTCATCGGACTGGAACTGGCTGGGCAGCGTCGAAAAGCTCATCGGAAAGTAGAAGCCGTCGCACTGGCGCACGCACATCGTGCGATAGGTCGCAAACGGCAATTCCGAGGGCGAACGCTGCTGGCGCGGCTGGCGGGTGCTCGTGCCCCGATCATCGAAAAAGGAGAAAAAGGTCGGGCGCCGCGCCTCATACTGACGCTCATAATCCTCGCCACACCCATAGCGCGCCAGCTCGGCGATAAGGTCATCCTGACGGGACTGCACGCTGCCGGTGCGGCGGATGCGTTCGATTTGGTCACGCAGCAATTCCACCTGACGCTGCGCCTTACGCGCTTCGCTGTCCAACGCGACGCATTCCGGCGTGCGGCGCAGCGAGCGGCCGAAAAAGAACGTCTGCTCATAGCAACTACGTCGGTCAGCCTTGGCCTTCACGTCGCGAAAAGCGTCCTCCGCTTGGCGCAGTTGCTTCTGCAGATCGGGTAACTGACCACGGTTCTGATTGCTGCGCCGCCATTCCTGGACGAGGCGCTGTTCAAGTTGGCGACAATAATCAGCGCGGCGTTGGTCGCGTGCGCGCCGGTCTTGCTGCTGGCCGCGGCCGTCCCGCCAAGCATCGCGCTCCCACTCGAACAAGGACTGCGCCGTGGCGTCACGCCATGCGCCCGTCGCGCTGAGCACACAAGCGCTCACAAGCGCCAGCGCCGCAAGTCGAAGCATGCGCTTGATTGTCACCTGCGGGCCAGCGCCCTGCGGACTCTGCGTAGGTTGCTGCATTCGGCCATCTTCCCGCAGCATTGTGGTCAACAGCTTCGCCCTCCTTATGAGCTGGAGACTACCTATTTTGCGCCTTGGTTGCGAACACTATGTGGCGCGAGGGCGATCTCCACAGCCATGCTCCACCACGCCGCCCCACGGCTACACTTGACCCGGCCGCCAAAACCTGCAACACACCGCGTCATGACGGCGTTGGCAACCACCTGCTGCATTATTATCGCGAGCTGACATAGCGACGCTGGCGCGCGGCCGTCTTTTGCCTCATGAAAATTTCAGACGCTCCGCCCGCCAGCCGGGAAGGGGTAAGTCGTGGTTTTGAGGCTTTACAACACGCGCACACGCACGAAAGAGGACTTCGCGCTGCTCGATCCGACGAAGGGCGTGCGGATGTATGT
>CAYVFK010000212.1:0-3445 GCA_964450925.1 uncultured Hyphomicrobiaceae bacterium
CCAAGAACCGTCGTTTCATATTGCTAAATCATCTTCTCTAATGCGGTGAAAGCGGACACCCTCAAATATCTGAGGTGGAGAACGCAGGCAGCGCGATGATGACGCGCGCACCGCCATCCGGCGCGTCGGTGAGCACGAGCCGGCCATAATGCGTTTCGACCACCTTTTTGGCGATCGTCAGGCCCAGCCCCGCGCCGCCTGTCGCGCGGTTGCGCGACGGGTCGAGCCGTACGAAAGGCTCCAGCACGGCCTCGCGCTTGTCTGCGGGGATACCCGGCCCGTTGTCATCCACCACCACCAGCAACCACCGCCCCCGTGCACTCAACTCCACCCGCGCCGCGCCGCCGTATTTGATCGCGTTGTCGAGCACGTTGGACACCAGCCGGCGCAGGCCGCGTGAATGACCTAAGACTAACGGCTGCGAGCCGTTCAGCAACCTTGAGAGCACCACATCCGCGCCCGCGCTCTGGCGGTCCTCGACCTCATAGGTCACCAGCTCATGAAGATCGACCAGCTCTTCTTGATGGTTGCTGGTGCCCTCGGAAATTGCCAGGAGCGCGTCATCGAGCAGCCCGATCATGTCGTCAATGTCGCGCACCGCCTTGGCACGTTCGGTCTGTTCCGGGATGGCTTCGGCGCGCAGGCGCAGGCGCGTCGCGTAGGTGCGCAGGTCGTGCGAGATGCCGCCAACGATTGCCATGCGCGCGGCGATCAGCCCGGCGATCCTGCCCTGAAGGCGGTTGAATGCGCCAATCACCTGTCGGATTTCGGGTGCACTGCCCGGCGCGTCCGGCAGCGGCTCGGACGTTCCCGACAGGTCGATGTTATCCGCCGCGCGCGCCAGCATCCGCAATGGCCGGGCCTCGCGCCGGATCAGCAGGATCGTCAGCACCGCGATCCCGAAGCCGAGAACGCTCGCCCAGAACCCGGGCGGCAGCCCGAAAAAGCTGATTGTCAGAACGCTTTGACTTTCGACCACCAGCGTCTCGCCGGTCTTCATCTCGACATAAATCGCCGAGGAGCCGGGCAGGATGAAGGCCATGATGCGGGGAAACAGCCAGCCCGGTGCGACCGGCTCCAGAAGCACTGTGACCTGCCGTGAACCCAGCGCCACCAAATAGCGCCGCAGCACACGCTCGGCATAATCCGACTGATGCCAGCCGGGCGGCGCGGCCTCCGCGGCGGTGTCGATCAGGCGGACATTGAAGCGCGGCGTGTTGACCGCGCGCAGCGCCAGTTCGCGGGTCTCGGCAGGCGCGGCTTCGAGCAGTTCGACCATTGCCGCGACCTGATCGGGCAGCGGCAGACGGAAGCTGTCGCCGGTGGCCTGTCCGCGATCAGTGTAGAACAGCGCGACCATGATAATCTGCAGGCCGATAAGGCTGACGATAAAGATCAGCGCGATGCGCGTGACAAAACCGAAGCGCAGCATCAGGTGAGCTTCCTGACAGACGGCACGAACAAATAGCCATTGTTGCGCACCGTGGTGATGAAGTCCGCGTCCGGCGCGTGGGCGTGCAGTTTCTTGCGCAGCCGCGAGACCGACATGTCGATGGTCCGGTCAAACGGATCGGCCTCGCGTCCGCGGGTCCAGTCAAGAAGTTGGTCGCGCGAGAGCACGCGGCGCGGGCGCTGGATGAAACACGCGAGCATGTCGAATTCCGCGCTGGTGAGCGCGACGGCCTCGCCTGCATCGGTGTGCAGCATTCGCGCGTCGAGGTCGATAACGAAGCGGTCGAAGCCGTAGCGGCGGTTTTCCGTGGCAATCGTGCTGCCGCCCTGGGTGCGCCGCAGGATCGCGCGCACGCGCGCCAGCAGCTCGCGCGGATTGAACGGTTTCGCCAGATAGTCGTCCGCGCCCATCTCCAAGCCTATGATGCGGTCGATGTCATCATTCTTCGCGGTCAGCATCAGGATCGGCACACTGCTACCCGCGCGCAGGCGGCGGCAGATCGACAGGCCGTCCTCGCCTGGCAGCATCAGATCGAGAATGATCAGGTCCGGTGCGGCGGCGCTCATGGCTGCGGTCATCGCCTCGGCGTTTTCGGCTGCGCGCACGTCAAAGCCTTCCCGGCTCAGCAGGTCCTGAACCAGCCGGCTGATCTCCGCGTCATCCTCGACAATAAGCACGCAGGCGCTGGTGATCTCGCTCATGCCATCGAGAATAGCCGCGCCCCGCGCCCGCGCAAGCGCGCTTGCCAAACGTTACAAACCGTTACGCGGGCGCGACCAATTGCGCCAAATCGTTTCAGCGGCGGCATAAGCCTGCAAATCCCGCCGGTCAAAGTCGGTCGTGTCGATGGACGACACAACAACCGATGGAGACCAGACATGAAAAAGCTACTTGCTCTGACCGCCGGCGCTTTCGTCGCCGCCACCGCCTTTGCCGCTGATGCCGATGCCTGGGAGCGCCGCAGCACCATTACCGGCCCCGCGGGCAACTCCGGCCATGTCGAAGCGTATGGCAGCCGTGGCGGCGGCGAGTGGTACCGTAACCGCACGATTACCGGCCCATCCGGCAACACCGCCACGCTCGGCGCGACCGGCTCATGCTATGGCGGCGAATGCCAGATCGAGCGCCAGCGCACCGGCCCGGCCGGCAACACGGTTCGCCGCAGCACGACGATCCGCGCCTACTAACAGAATCGCTCTCCCCCTCAACCTCGGAGCGATAGGTGGCGCCGCATCCTTCCCCGGCAGCGGCGTCACCGCCCTTTATCGGAGAATGTCGATGTTTGACGGAGCCACAGGCATCGTACCGGGCGAGTATCGCGGCCTGTTCCTGGCGACGGCGCTGGCCTTCATGGCGTTGGAGTTCCTCGTGGCGCGCCGCCTGCGCCGCGAAGTTCACGACGCCGCCGAGACCGCATCCTCGCTTGCGATCGCCGTCGGCAATTCGCTGATCCGCGGGACGCTCGCCGGCGTCATCGCCATTCCGTACATCTTCGTCTATGAGCACCGGCTCTTCGACATTCCGCTCGATAATGTCTGGGCGCTGCTCGGCCTGTTTCTGGGCCTCGAGTTCTTCTACTACTGGATGCACCGCGCCGCGCATACCGTGCGCTGGCTGTGGGCGACGCATTCGGTGCATCACTCGCCGACCAGGCTCAACTTCACCGCTGGCATCCGGCTCGGCTGGACCGGGCTGATTTCGGGCAACTTCCTGTTCTTCCTGCCGCTGGTGTGGCTCGGCTTTCACCCGCTTTCGGTGATAGCCATGTTGGCATTCAACCTGTTCTACCAGTTCTTTCTGCACACCGAGCTGGCGCCGCGCCTTGGCCCGCTCGAATGGGTGTTCAACACGCCGCGCCACCACAGCGTGCATCACGCCTCTAATGGCTCGTGCCTCGACAAGAATTTCGGCGGCATCCTGATCATCTACGACCGGCTGTTCGGCACCTTCGCCGCGCCGCCGGAGAACGAGCCGCTGCGCTACGGGCTGACC
>CAYVFK010000213.1:0-3442 GCA_964450925.1 uncultured Hyphomicrobiaceae bacterium
TCCTGTTCGGCACCCGCCACATCGACGCCACGGAGCATCAGGAAGGGCTGATGCTCGCCATCGCGATGGAATCGGTGGTCAAGCTGTTGGCGTTCATTATCGTCGGCGCGTACATCACCTTTGCGATGATGGGTGGCATCGGGCCGCTGCTCGACCGTGCGGCCGCCGACCCGCAGGTGTCGGAGTTGTTCAGCCGCGGGTTCAACGGCGGCACCTGGATGACCATCACGCTGCTCAGCGCGGCCTGCATCATCCTGCTGCCCCGCCAGTTCCACGTCATGGTCGTGGAGAACAACACGCCGAACGAGGTGAACCGCGCAGTCTGGCTGTTCCCGCTTTATCTGTTGCTGATCAACCTGTTCGTCGTGCCCGTGGCGATCGCGGGACTGCTGACATTCGGTCAAGGCGGCACCAACGCGGACATGTATCTGCTGTCGCTGCCCTTGTCCGAAGGCTCGCACACCATTGCGATGATCGCTTTTGTCGGCGGTCTGTCGGCGGCCACCGCGATGGTTATTGTCGCATCGGTCGCGCTGTCGATCATGATTTGCAACGATCTCGTTGTTCCGCTGATCTTGCAGCGGCGCAAGGTCACAGTTTTCGACCGCAAGGACATGGGCCGCGTGCTGCTGCATGTCCGGCGCGGCGCGATCCTGCTGATCCTGCTGCTGACCTATGTGTTTTACCGCATGATCGGCGGCTCTTCCGGGCTGGCAGATATCGGCTTGCTGGCCTTCGCAGCCATCGCGCAGCTCGGACCAGCATTTTTCGGCGGTCTGATGTGGCGTGGCGCCACAGCGCGCGGCGCGCTGGCCGGCATCGTGGCGGGCTTCCTGGTGTGGTCTTACACGCTGTTGTTGCCGTTCCTTGCGAAGGCCGGGGTGATCGGGCCGGAGTTGATCGAAAGCGGGCCGTTCGGCGTCAGCCTGCTGCGACCGCAGATGCTGTTCAATATGAGCTTCGAACCGCTGACGCACGGCGTATTCTGGAGCCTGATCTCAAACATTATCGCCTATGTCTCGGTCTCGTTGCTGCGCCCTCCTGAGCCGATCGAGCGGCTGCAGGCCACCCGCTTCATCGATGAACGCCCCAGCGCGCCGGCGCATGGCCTTCGTCCGTGGCGCGAAAAGGTTAAGGTCGCCGACCTGCACGCCACAGTGGCGCGCTATCTGGGCGATGAACGGACCACCCGCTGCTTCAAGGACCACGCCCAGCGTCGCGGTGCGCCCCTGTCTGATGACATGGTGGCCGACATTCACTGGGTGAGGTTTTCCGAGAAGTTGCTGGCCAGCGCGATCGGCGCGGCGTCCTCGCGGCTGGTGTTCTCGCTGGCGCTGCGCCGGCACGACGTGGGCAGCACATCGGCGCTGAAGCTGCTCGACGATGCCTCCGAGGCGATCCAGTATAACCGCGACCTACTGCAACAAGCGCTCGATCAGGTGCGCCAGGGTATCGCTGTATTCGACAAGGACATGCGGCTGATCTGCTGGAATCGGCAGTTCCGCGAGGTGCTAGGTCTGCCGCCCGAGGTCGGGCAGGTCGGCGTGCCGCTGGATCAGATCGTGCGGTTGATGGCGCAATCAGGCGATCTTGGCCCCGGCGAGACAGAAAGCATCGTCGCGGACCGGCTGCGCCGCTTCGTCGTGACGATGGAGACCTTTCAGGAGCGGCTGTACAGCGACCAGCGCGTGATCGAGGTGCGGACCAATGCCATGCCCCAGGGCGGGATCGTCACCTCGATGACCGATATCACCGACCGGGTGGCCGCCGCCGAAGCGCTGGAACGCTCCAAGGCCGAGCTGGAGCACCGCGTCAAGGCGCGCACGGCCGAACTGACCAAGCTCAACGAGGCGCTGAAGGAAGCCAAGGCGCGCGCGGACGAGGCCAATCTTGACAAGACCCGGTTCCTCGCGGCGGCGAGCCATGACATCCTCCAGCCGCTGAACGCCGCGCGGCTCTACGCAACGAGTCTCGTCGAGCGCGACCACGCCGGCGATGCCGGGCGGCTGGCTTGCAACATCGATGCGGCCCTCACTGCGGTGGAGGAGATACTCAACACGCTGCTGGACATATCGCGTCTTGATACCGGTGCGTTGCGGCCCGACGTCCAGGGGCTGGCGGTCGAGGATCTGCTCAAGCAGCTTGAGCTGGAGTTCGCGCCGATGGCGGAGGCGCGCGGGCTGCGCCTGGCGATCATGCCATCGCGGCTCATCATCATGTCCGACGCGAGGTTGCTGCGCCGCATCTTGCAAAACCTGCTGTCCAACGCGATCAAGTACACCGAGCATGGCCGTGTGCTCGTCGGCTGCCGCCGCGACGGCGAAAGCGTGCGGGTGGAGGTGCATGATACCGGTCCGGGCATCCCGCTTGCCCAACAGCCGCTTGTGTTCAAGGAGTTTCAGCGGCTGGACCAGCACGCCGCTACGGTACAGGGGCTCGGGCTTGGCCTGTCGATCGTGGAGCGCATGGGCCGGGTTCTGGCGCATCCGATCAAGCTGAAATCGCATCCCGGCCGCGGATCGGTGTTCTCTGTCACTATGCCCATGGCCAAGGCAGAAGCGATCCGCGCGCGCCCTGCTGCCGAGCGCCAGCGCCACACGGGCGACATGCAAGGCGTGAGCGTGCTGTGCATTGATAACGAAGTCTCGATCCTGGAAGGTATGGAAGAACTGCTGAGAACCTGGGGCTGCGAGGTGATCACCGCGCTGGATGCCGACCAGGCGGCAGTCGCGCTTCACGCACGCGGCATTAAACCCCACATCATCGTGGCTGATTATCATCTGAACGATGGATCGGGCTGCCAGGCAATCGAGGCGCTATCGCAAAGTTTCGGCCGCAAGATTGTTGGCGTTATCGTCACGGCCGACCGCTCGCCAGAGGTTCAGGACGAGGTCCGCGAGGCTGGCTATCGGCTTCTGCGCAAACCCGTAAAACCCGCCGCGCTTCGCAATGCGATTGCCCAGGTGAGCGTGCCTGGTTTGGCAGCCGAATAGACGCCGATACCTGTCAGCATCGCTGGCGATACATCTCGCCGGCGTGTTATATCGCCTGTTCAAACAGCATTCATGCAATCGGAGACCTGATAAGCCAATGGCGCAACAGTATGTCTATGTTCTCAACGGCCTGACGAAGAGCTTTCCCGGCTCCAAGCCGGTGCTCAACAACATCTCGCTATCGTTCCTGCCCGGCGCGAAAATCGGCATCGTCGGCGTCAACGGCGCGGGTAAATCGACGCTGATGCGCATCATGGCCGGGCTCGACACGGAATACACCGGCGAGGCCTGGGCCGCGGAAGGCGCGCGCGTCGGCCATCTGCCGCAGGAGCCGCAGCTCGACGAGACCAAGGATGTGATGGGCAACGTCATGGAGGGCGTGGCGGACAAGAAAGCCAAGCTCGACCGCTTCAACGAGCTGGCGATGGACTATTCCGACGAGACCGCCG
>CAYVFK010000214.1:0-3435 GCA_964450925.1 uncultured Hyphomicrobiaceae bacterium
CTGCCGCTCGCGCAGGTGCTGCACACCGAAGCGCCATATTATTTGCGCCGCCCCGACCCCGCGATGAGCGAGCAGGACTTCTCGCAATACTGCGCGCAAAAGCTGGAGGAACTGATCCTCGCGGAAGGCCCGGACACCATTGCCGCCTTCATCGGCGAGCCGATGCTGGGCACAGGCGGGCTGGTGCCGCCGCCCGCCGGCTACTGGGAGGCGATCCAGCCGATCCTGAAAAAATACGATATCCTGTTCATTGCTGACGAGGTAGTGACAGGCTTTGGAAGGCTCGGAACGATGTTCGGCTCGGAACATTATGGGCTGGAGCCGGATATCATCACCATCGCCAAGGGGCTGACCTCGGCTTATGCGCCGCTGTCTGGGTCGATCGTCTCGGAGAAGGTCTGGGAGGTGCTGGAGCGCGGCACCGACGAATTCGGCCCGATCGGCCATGGCTGGACCTACTCCGCCCACCCGGTCTGCGCCGCGGCGGGCGTCGCCAATCTGGAGCTGATCGACCGTATGGCGCTTGTGGCGAACGCGCGCGAGGTCGGAGCGCATTTCAACGCGCGGATGCGCGAGGCGCTGGCCGATCATCCGAACGTCGGCGAAGTGCGCGGCGAGGGAATGCTGGCGGCGGTCGAGTTCGTCGAGGATAAGGCGGCGCGGCGTTTCTTTGACCCCGCCCGCAAAGTCGGGCCGTCTGTCTATGCCGCGCTGGCAAAACGCGGCGTTCTGGCCCGCGCCATGCCACAGGGCGACATCCTCGGTTTCGCGCCGCCGCTTTGCCTGACGCGCGGCGAGGCAGACGAGATCGTCGCGGCGACGGCTGAGGCGGTGTCAGAGGTTCTGCCGCATGCGTGACCCATGCGATCTCGCGACGCGTGAGCGACAGCGCCGCAAAGTTCGCCGGCAAGGTGAAAGCAGCCTTATTTTTGATTTATTGATATAGAACCCATGCAAGTCTCACAATCGGGATAAAGGTCGCTGCCGTATCCCGGCGTTCAAAACCACTTGCTCAAAAAACCATAAAGTTTTCTGGGAGGGGCGTCTGTGGTTCAAGTCATACGCACCCGGCACCAAGGTGTCCCGGATATCATTCATATTCGCCCGAAGGAGTTGCGGAGGGTCACATTCGCGTCTTCACTTGGCACCGTCTTTGAATGGTATGATTTTTTCCTCTACGCTACGCTCGCCCCGTTTTTCGCGGTGCTGTTCTTTCCGCCCGGCAACGAAACCGGCGCGCTGCTCGCAGCCTTCGCGACCTATGCCGCCGGTTTTATCGTCCGGCCATTCGGCGCGCTGATATTCGGCCGCTTTGGCGACACAATCGGGCGCAAATACGTCTTCCTCGTCACGATCCTGCTGATGGGCGTGGCGACCTTCGCCGTCGGACTGCTCCCGACCTTCGAGCAGATCGGCTGGCTGGCGCCTCTGTTGCTGGTAACACTACGGATCACCCAGGGTCTGGCGCTTGGCGGCGAATATGGCGGCGCAGCGACCTATGTGGCCGAGCACACAACCAGCGAACATCGCGGCTATGTCACCAGTCTGATCCAGACAACCGCGACCGGCGGCTTCCTTTTATCCCTGCTGGTCATTCTTTTCAGCCGTCTTGTGATCTCGGAAGACGACTTCGCGCAGTGGGGCTGGCGCATCCCCTTCCTGCTGTCGCTGGTGCTGCTGGTGCTGTCGATCTACATTCGCCTGCGCCTCAGCGAATCCCCGCTGTTCCAGTATATCAAGTCGCGCGGGCTGGCGACCAAGCGCCCGATCTTCGATTCCTTCTTCCGCTACCCGAACAACAGGAACGCGCTGATCGTGCTGCTCGGCGCAGCTGCCGGGCAGGGCGTGATCTGGTACACGGGCCAGTTCTATGCGCTGTTCTTCCTGCAAATCACGATGAAGGTCGATTATCTGATCGCTTACGGCATCATGATCTCGGCGCTGCTCATCAGCTTGCCGCTGTTCCTGTTCTTCGGCTGGCTGTCGGACCGTGTGGGCCGCAAGCAGGTCATCATGGCGGGGTGCATTCTCGCGGCGCTGACCTATTTCCCGCTGTTCCAGATGCTGGCGCAGGCGGTCAACCCGGCCCTCGTCGCGTTTCAGGAGCGCACTGAGGTGACGCTGCGCGCCGACCCGGCGCAGTGCCACATTCATATTTTCGTCGGCCCCTGGTCTGATTATACCGATTGCGACAGGGCGCGCGACTTCCTGACCGATCGGGGCGTATCGTTCAACATCGCCGAGGCCGCGCCGGGCGCACCACAGACCATTACAGTGGGAGGCGCCACGCCGATACCGATCGAGAACTGGCGCCGCGATCGTGCCGGCGAGGCGGTCGTCGAAGCGCTGCGCGACGCCGGTTTCCCCGAGAGCGCTAACCCCGCGCAAATCAACCTGCCGCTCGCAGTGTTCATCATTGTCGTGATGATGAGTTATGTCGCAATGGTGTATGCGCCCATTGCCGCCCTCCTTGTCGAGATGTTTCCCACGGCGATACGCTACACCTCCGTATCGCTGCCCTATCACATCGGCAATGGTTGGTTTGGTGGCATGCTGCCGCTGCTATCCACCGCGGTGGTTGCCGCGACGGGCAACATTTATAATGGCTTGTGGTATCCGATCATCGTGGCTGTGATGAGCGTCATCATCGGCGGGCTGTTTTTGCGCGACACGCGCGGGCGTGAGTTGACCGAGGTGGTCTGAGCCAGCGAGCGGCTGTTGGCGGGCCGCATGAGTGGATCGCTCTGGAAAGGACGGGATGGCGGAATTTCAGGCTTGGGCGGCAACGGGCACCGTGACGCGGCTCAAGTCGTGGCTGGAGGCGTTCGCCAACGCCTCCGGCGAGCCGCTGGCCTCAAAGGGGCGCGTGGTGGTGGCCGAACGTGTCGTCGAACACGTGCAGTTCGTACTTCGGCAAGAAGATGGCCCGGATATGGATGTCAGTCTGAGCAGCCCCGGTCTGACTCTGAAGGATGGGCACAAGGTTGCGATCGTCTGGGTCGCGCCAGAGGACAAACCTCAGGGAAACACGCACTGTATCTGCGTCGTAAACCAGAGTACCGGTGCCGTCGCCCGTCTGGCTCACGGGCTGCCCCGGCTGCGCGGAGAGCCGGACCTGCGCACGGCCTTCAGCTTTGGCGTGCTGGCCATGTTGCCGGCCCTGTTTGCCGCGCTGGCCTGGCAATTCGTGCCGGAAGCGGAGCGCGTGCTCGATCCAGGAACGCTGATCATGTCGACGACAGTGGGCGCGATCCTGCTTTTCGGCCTTGGCGCACTGATCGCGCGGTGGATTATCACCGTGCGCACCGAAGATGACGACCGCAAGATCTGGGGGGCGGTGCGCGAAGCGCTGGAGAGTGTGGGCGCGGAGCGGTATGCGGCAATAATCGAAAGGTCGGGTTAGCCTGAAACCCGGTCCAGAATCTCGAAGGTGAA
>CAYVFK010000215.1:0-3416 GCA_964450925.1 uncultured Hyphomicrobiaceae bacterium
CTGCCGGCGGCGCATCTTGTCGCCGAGGAGCGGAGCTTTAAAGGAAGCTATATCGGAAGCTGTGTGCCGATCCGCGACGTGCCGCGATTTATTCGGCTGTATCGCCAGGGGCTGTTGCCCGTGGACCGGCTGGTAAGCGAGCGGGTCTCGCTTGATGAGTTGAACCTCGCGTTCGACCGCCTTGCCGAGGGGCAAACGATCCGTCAAATACTTATCCCGTGATCGAGGCTGTCATCTCCGCGTTATATTCGCTCTCTACATTTCTATTCAATTCGATGCTTTGACGAGTGTCCGACACGCTTGTGCTGGAACACTGCGTTGATGGGCGGTCGAGCCAATTCGAAAGACGAGACCCATGTCAACTCGATTGGCTGCGTCAATTCCGACGATGATAAGTATTTTAGATCGATCTTATTTGGTTGATATCTTCCGAGAGTTCTTTAACATGAGTGGAATTGCACTCTAGCCCTACTGATGCGGTTTGAGTTGTTGTAAAAATCGTGACGAGATGTCCGGTTTACACTCAGTCCCATCAAGTGAAATCATTGACGAGGTGTTTGTTGAACGAAAGTCGCTATCCCTTCTCTCCTCTCCAGAAAGGCTTTGCGATTGTCAATCTACTCACAGAAACGGGGCGTCCCATGAGCGCGCCAGATATCGGCGCACAACTGGGTTTCAATCGGCAAACAGTGCATCGGCTGCTTCAACAGCTCGAAGCCATTGGGATGGTACGCCGCGATATCGCGCGCGAGCGCTTCGAGATCGGGCCGGCGCTGCTGCAGCTCGGCCTGCGCGCGCAGACCGGCAATCACGCCGCAAAGTTGCGCCGCGCTGTCATGCAGAACCTGGTGGATGAGATAGACGAAAATTGCAATCTTGGCGTGCTGGATGGGCGCGAAATTGTCTATGTCGAGCATGTCGAGTGCCGCTGGCCGCTGCGCCGCCAGATGGAGCTCGGCTGCAGGCTGCCCGCATATTGCACCGCCATCGGCAAGGTGCTGCTCGCGCATCTTCCGCAAAAGGAACTGGAGCAGTATTTGTCCGTTGTTGAGCTTGCGCCCCAGACAGAGCATAGCTGGACCAATCCAGAAGCTTTCCGCGAACATCTAGCGGAAATTCGCGAGCTGGGTTATGCGATCGGCAATCAGGAAAACTGGATCGGCCTGCTGTCGGTCGGGGTGCCTGTCCGGGATCCGTCGGGCCTGGTGGTGGCCGGCTTGTCGATTCATGGCCCTGCGGCGCGCCTTTCAGAACAGCGCGCTCGCGAGATCGTACCTATGCTTGAAGGCGCCGGTCGCTCGATCAGCGCGTTGATGGCGGAGAGCGACAGTGGACGTGCTTCGGCCTGAGCCGGCGACTTACGCGAGGTGTTTTGCGGCGCGCTGGTCAACCAGCTGATCGATCGCGGCGAGCACGACATCCGGCGCAACGTGTTGGGGCACATGTCCCACGCCGGTCAGTATCTCTAGCCGCGCGCCCGGCACCTTGGCGACCAGCGGCGGCGTGTGCAGATCGGTGTAGATCACATTGTCCTGGTCCCCGGTCAGCGCGATCAGCGGGGTACCGATCCTTGGGTATTCCGGCGCCATCTCCGCCACGATCGGCTTGAGGCGCGTCAAATCGCGCGCATTGGCCAGGAACGTCGCCGGGCGGCTATAAAGCTCGGTCGCCGCCGCTGTGCGGTAATCCGGGGGTGGCGTGTTGGGGCGAAACACATTGCGGATGCCCGTGTCGACGCGCACCAGATAGCCCGGCGCAACCAGCGTCCAGGCGAAAATCTGGCCGAGCAGCGGCACCGACGCGGCCTCATGCTCCCAGCCCACGCCGCCGGGCCACGGATGCGAGACGCCGGAAAGGAACAGAACGCCGCCGATCTCATCGGGGAACTCCAGCGCATAGGCGAGCGCGAGCGTGCCTGCCCAGGAATGCGCAACAATCACAGGGCGCTCCAGCCCCATTTTCCGAGACATCTCGGCGCACATCCGCGCCTGAACGCGGGGATCATGCGCGTTTTCCGCACGCCGCGTGCTCCAGCCGTGGCCAGGCCGGTCGAACGCGACCGCGCGATGGCGGGTAGCGACATCATCGAAGATCGAAGCCGTCCACTCGCGCAGATTGCTGCTTGCGCCATGTATCATCAAGACCGGCGCGCCCTCACCGGCCTCGACGACGTGGAGATCATCACGGCCTGCGCGCACGAATTGGCCGATCGGCGGAAAGCGCTGCTCGACCCGCGCCTGATGCACCCGCGTAAACAGCGCCAGTCCTGCCAGCAACATGGCAAGCGCAAGCCCGAGCCAAATCCAAGTTGTCAAATGTCCCCCTCAAACGCGTTTGCCTATTTTGTACACCAGCCATATCAGCGCACGCGCATGAGAATCCAGCACCGCGCCGCAGTTGCAGGTGACATCTGATCGCCAATCCGGCGCTTGGGGCGACCGCGATACCGCATCGGCCGCACGGCGCGAAACACCAGACGCAATTGCGTGCGCCTGATTGCGCCGGCCGTCCGCGTGCCTGATCTTACCCACCGCGGACCAGGAACAAACCGAGGACACGATGGGCCACCACGCCAACATGCCCGAAGCCGTCGCTTTGGCTGGCCTGTTCGACCAGAACCAGGCGCAGGCGCTGAATGCGCTGCTGCCGACGCTGACACCTGAACAACCGTTTTGCCTGCGGGGTTTTCCCGCGGGTCTTCGCGGGCAGGGGCCCGCTGTCCCCGCGCAGGGGCCGGTGGCAGGTGCACCCGCCGCAGGTCTCAAAGTCGCCGTGCTCTATGCCACTGAAACGGGTAACGCGGCGGGCGTGGCGAAGCAGGCAGCTGAGCGCTTCACCGCCGCCGGACTGGAGGCGCGCGCGGTGAGCATGGCTGATTACAAGCAGCGCGACCTGAAGGGCGAGACGCATGTGATGATGGTGGCGGCGACGCATGGCGAAGGCGATCCGCCCGAAGGTGCGGCGAGTTTTTTCGAGTTTCTCGCCGGCCGCAAGGCACCGAAGCTGAATGGCGTGAAGTTCGCCGTGCTCGGGCTGGGCGACACCAGCTATGTGCATTTCTGCGAGGCGGCGAAGGTGCTCGATCGGCGCTTTGAGGAACTGGGCGGGCAGCGCATTGCCGAGCGCGTGGATTGCGACGTTGATTACGAGGATGCGGCCGAGGAGTGGATCGCGCGCCTGAGCGAGACACTCGCGGCGGATGCGCCCCCGCAGGCTGCCGAGGCTGCGACCGCCGCGCCGTCCGGTCTGGCCGCGTTCGGTCTTGCGCCCGCCGCCGCGCAGGCCCCGGTCTACACGCGCAAGAACCCTTATGAGGCCGAGGTGCTGGAAAGCGTCCGGCTGAACGGCCGCTATTCGGACAAGCAGACCCAGCATATCGAGTTGTCGCTGGACGGCTCCGGCCTCAACTTCCAGCC
>CAYVFK010000216.1:0-3400 GCA_964450925.1 uncultured Hyphomicrobiaceae bacterium
GCGTGTAGGGCAGCGGCAGCAGATCGTTGAAGAAGATGTCGTCATGCGTCGACCAGGCAAGGTGTTCTGAGAACATCCCCGGCTGATACCGGTCGATCAGCGACTTCACCCGCGCGAGATGATCCTTGTCCAGCGGTCCGTCCGAGCCAATCGACAGCCCGACGCCGTGGAGCGAAAGGGGGTACAACTCGCGGATCCGGGTCAGATAAGCGTGCGGCGGACCGCCAGCGCCCATGTAGTTCTCCGGATGCACCTCGAACCAGCCGATGTCCGGCCGGGTGTCGAGGATGTCGGCATAGTGCTCGGCCTTCAGTCCAACGCCGGCTCGCGCCGGGATTGGCTTGAGATCGAGCACGACTGGCTGCGCCAGGCTGGTCAATGCCGACATGGCCGATTCCCCTTTCGCGTTGGTGTAATCTTAGCTTTCTTGCGGCAGATCGCGGTCCAGCTCGCTCAGGCTGCCAACACGGTCGCCGGGCAGTTCGACTTCCTCGCCCTTGTTGACAATGAACGGCTTGTTGGACTCGCAGGTTCCGGTCTTGACCAGGGTCCAGGCGTTGCCCTGATAGTCGACCGTGGAGGTGCCGGCGCAGGTCGTGCCCGGGCCAGCTGCGCAGTCGTTCTCGCCAGCAAGCGAAACGCCATAACACTTAACGGCTGTTTGGGCATTTGCCGGGGCGTGTTGGCCGGTCATGCCGAGGGCGGCGGCGAAAGCGCCGGCAACGGCGAGGGTAGATGCTGTCTTGATTTTGCTCATGATGGAATCCTTCTGCAAAACGGCGGTTGAAGCAATGTAATGCGGGCGCTGTTGCCGGGGCGGGCTTTGGCGACCGCAGGTTTGAACTCTAAGCCAAGCGCGATGCCGTTTCAGCCAACATCGAGACACATCCAATCAAAACGGGGTGAGGTTCAGTTCATTTCATTGCCGGTTTGCGACCGGTTGCGACGCTGTGTTTCGCTCAGCGTCGTTCATTCGGCTTGTACTCCGGGCGAAAATCTGTCAAATTTGAGGCTGATAGGGCAGTAGTGCTGTCCTTGTCGTGTCGCGTCTGCTGCTTCGAATACCGCAGCGCGACGGGCACTCTGGGGCCGAAAGCGCCGGTATGGTGTGCTCAGGCGCCCGAACAACGAACCCGGAAAAGAGCCGCTGCATCGCTCTGCATGGCAGGTCGACTTTGCGAAGGGCGGACCCCGCGAGACATTGCGGCGGGACCGGGAGGGGACGAAACAATGGCGTGTCGAAAACCTGAACTATGCCGGCGGCGAGCGTCAGTGATCGGAAAATGCTCGCCGATCGTTCACGCCGGGGCGGCGACAGCGACAACCCCCGCCACGTCCGACTGACGCCATACATCCGACATCATCGACAACGCGAACAGGGGACTCGGAAGTCAGTGACCAAGCCGAATGTGACGATCGCGCGCGCCAGCCTCAATCGGCCCTCCCGCGCAGAAGGATTGTACCACCCTGACCGTGAGCATGACGCCTGCGGTATCGGCTTCGTGGTGAACATGAATGATGTGCGCAGCCACGAGATCATCCAGAAAGGGCTGAGGATCCTGTGCAATCTGGAACATCGAGGTGCAGTCGGCGCGGACCCGAAGGCGGGCGACGGCTGCGGCATTCTCATCCAGATGCCAGATGCGTTTTGCCGGTCCGTGGCCGCGGAGCATGGCGTGTCGCTGCCTCAAGAGGGCGACTATGCGGTTGGCCAGGTGTTTCTGCCGCAGAACCCGCAGAACCGTCCTTACTACGTGTCGCTCATCGAGCGCGTGATCCGCGAGGAGGGCCAGGGGCTGTTGTTCTGGCGTGATGTCCCGGTCGACAACTCTGATCTGGGCTATTCGGTGCTGCCGACAGAGCCGCACATGGCGCAAGTGTTTATCAAACGCGGGGCGGAGACTGCCGACCAGACTGCGTTCGAGCTACGCCTGTTCGTAATCCGCCGCGTGATCGAGCTGACGGTCATGCGTGAGCAGCCTGAGGGGCACGAGGATTTCTATATCCCATCGCTGTCATCGCAGACGCTGAACTACAAGGGCATGCTGCTCGCCACCCAACTCGGTGATTACTACCTCGATCTGCAGGATGAGCGCATGGTGTCGGCGCTGGCGCTGGTCCATCAGCGCTTCTCAACCAACACGTTTCCGTCGTGGGGGCTGGCGCATCCGTTTCGCATGATTTGCCACAATGGCGAGATCAACACTCTGCGCGGCAACATCAACTGGATGGCAGCCCGCCAGGCGGCCATGACGTCGGATGTGTTCGGCGCGGACCTTGACCGGCTCTGGCCGCTGATCCCGGAAGGACAGTCGGACAGCGCCTGTTTCGACAACGCGCTGGAGTTGCTCGTGCGCGCGGGCTACCCGCTCGTGCACGCCATGATGCTGCTGATCCCGGAGGCCTGGGCGGGCAATCCGCTCATGGATGACGAGCGCCGTGCATTTTACGAGTACTACGCCGCGCTGATGGAGCCGTGGGACGGCCCGGCGGCGGTGGCATTTACCGACGGCCGGCAGATCGGCGCGACGCTCGACCGTAACGGCCTGCGCCCGGCGCGCTATGTCGTGACCAGCGAGGACGAGGTGATCCTGTCTTCCGAGGTTGGCGTGCTGCCGGTGCCAGAGGAAAGTATCGTGCACAAGTGGCGGTTGCAGCCGGGCCGGATGCTGCTGATCGACCTGGACAAGAAGCGCATCATCTCCGACGAGGAAATCAAGGCGGAGCTGGCGAGCGCGCACCCATACCAGCGTTGGCTCGACCAGGGGCAAATCCAGGTCGAGAACCTGCCTGAGGTCACGCCGCGGCCTGAGTATCGCGGCTCCAATGTGGCGCTGCTCGACCGACAGCAGGCGTTTGGCTACACCGAAGAAAGCTGGCGCGTCATCATGGCGCCGATGGTGATGAAAGGCGAAGAGCCGATCGGCTCGATGGGCACAGACACCCCGGTCTCTACGCTGTCCAGTAAGCCTAAGCTGCTGCATACCTACTTCAAGCAGAATTTTGCGCAGGTGACGAACCCGCCGATCGACCCGATCCGCGAGGAACTTGTGATGTCGCTGGTGTCGTTCATCGGTCCGCGGCCAAACCTGCTCGACCCGCGGGCCATGGTCGGCATGAAGCGCCTGGAGGTTGGCCAGCCGATCCTCACCGACGAGAAGTTGGAGCGTATTCGCCAGATCGGTGACATGGCCGGCAACGATTTCCGCACCGTGACCCTCGATATCACCTACCCCGTCGAACAAGGCGCGGACGGAATGGAAGCCGCGATCGCCACCTTGTGCGAAAAGGCGGAGGAAAGCGTCCGCGGCGCATATAACATCATCATCCTGTCGGACCGCGCTGTTTCGCCGTCGCGTGTGGCGATCCCGGCGCTACTGGCGACCTCGGCGGTGCACCA
>CAYVFK010000217.1:0-3371 GCA_964450925.1 uncultured Hyphomicrobiaceae bacterium
CCGCGCCAAATGAGTGACCCCGGCTGAGATCGGTCAGCTATAAGCGCTTACGATGTCCGGGGAAGTCACGTGATCACCACGCTGAAAGCGAACATATAACGCAAGCGCTGGCGTTGGGAACCCCTAATTGTCACAAAGGTTTCAATCTCTCCACAACAGTCACGCGCGCGCAGGGTGGAAATCCAGCGCGACATCCAGACAGCGGGCTGAATTGGTCAGTGCGCCGGCCGAGATCAGATCGACGCCGGTTGCCGCGATCGCCTCGACTGTTTCCAGGTTCACGCCGCCAGAGGCTTCAAGCAGCGCGCGTCCGTCGGTCTTTGCGACGGCTTCGCGCAACTCGGCAGGTGACATGTTGTCAAGCAGGATGGCATCAACGCCACGCGCAAGCGCCTCGTCGAGTTGCGCAAGCGTGTCAACCTCAAGCTCGATGCGGACCATGTGCCCCGCCGCTGCGCGCGCCCGCGCGACCGCCGGGCCGATCCCGCCCGCGGCAGCAACGTGATTGTCTTTGATCAGTAGGCCATCGAATAGTCCAAAGCGGTGATTGACACCGCCACCTGCGCGCACCGCGTATTTTTCCAGCGCGCGCAGCCCCGGCGTGGTCTTGCGGGTGCAGGTGATGCGCGCCTGTGTCCCGGCGACTGCGCTGACGTATTGCGCTGTCAGCGTGGTGATCCCGCTGAGCCGGCCGAGGAAGTTGAGGGCGACGCGCTCTGCGCTCAAGATCGCTCGGGTTTTGCCGGTGATCCGTGCCAGCTCGGTACCGGCCTCGACCCGATCGCCATCCGCGGCGATCGCTGTAAAGCTGACATGGTCATCGATTTCCCGGAAGGCCGCCTGCGCCAGCGACAGTCCCGCGATAACGCCCGCTTCCCGGGCGACGAGGCGCGGTTCGCTCACCTGATCGGCAGGAATAATCGCCGCGCTGGTGATGTCTCCGGCAAGGCCAAGGTCTTCGCACAGCGCCTGCGCAACCGCTCTTTGAATGATGTGCTGGGGCGGGGGAATAAGATCGGTCATGCGCTTAGCCGTATCAGGCTGTCATCCGCTTGAATGACCTCGGCAGCGATTTCCTCGGCCTGCGCAAGGGAAAGGAGACTGTGGCGACGCCAAACGCTGTCGGTTGCGGGATGATCGCTGCGATAGTGGCTGCCGCGGCTCTCGGTCCGCACAAGAGCTGAGACGGTGATCAGACGTGCGGCCGTGATGGCGTTGGCCGGCGCGCCAGGTTCGTGGCTGAGCGCATCCAGTTCCCGCAGAGCAGCGATCAGCCCCGCACGCGAGCGCTCCATGCCGACATGGCGGCTCATGGTCTCGCGCAACCGGGCGACGGCGTCGGCGCAGATCTCCCACCCGGGGCTGTGGTCTACAGCGTCGGAGTGTGGCTGAAAGCTGCCGCGCAAGCCGGGCAAGAGGCGTGCGATGTCGCGAGCGATGCGCGCACCCATCACGACGGCCTCCAGCAGCGAGTTCGAGGCCAACCGGTTCGCGCCGTGTACGCCCGTACAGGCGACCTCGCCGCAGGCCCAGAGCTGATCGACGCTGGTGCGGCCCATGCCGTCGGTCCAGACGCCGCCCATGTGATAATGCGCCGCCGGGGCCACGGGGATCAGGTCGCGGGCCGGGTCGATGCCGGCAAGCTGGCAAGCCCCGTAGACCGATGGGAAATCTTTCGCAATGCGCGCGCCGATCGCGTTACGGCAGTCGAGATAAGCGCCGCGCCCGGCGATGACTTCACGGTGGACGGCGCGGGCGACGATGTCGCGCGGGGCGAGCTCGGCATCGTCATGCAGCGCGGTCATAAAATGCTCGCCGCGCCCATTGATGAGGGTTGCGCCCGCGCCGCGCAGGGCTTCGGTGGCGAGCGGAGCCGGATCACGGCCAATGTCGATGCCTGTGGGGTGAAACTGGACGAACTCGGCGTCGCCGATCATCGCGCCAGCGCGTGCGGCAATCGCCAGCCCGTCCCCGCGCGCCTGCACCGGGTTTGTGGTGATCGCGTAAAGCCCGCCGATGCCGCCGCTGGCGAGCACGACCGCACGCGCAGGCAGAACCGGGCCGTCGCGCCCGTCTGTCGCGCGCAGGCGCACGCCGGTCACGTAGCGGCCGGTCTTGATGAGGTCTTCGG
Organism: uncultured Hyphomicrobiaceae bacterium; assembly: GCA_964450925.1. Classification (GTDB taxonomy): domain Bacteria; phylum Pseudomonadota; class Alphaproteobacteria; order Rhizobiales; family Rhodomicrobiaceae; genus Dichotomicrobium. The sequence continues at coordinate 2,132 of CAYVFK010000217.1, forward strand.
CGACATGCTGTTCAATCACGCGGATCGACGGAGCACGCCGGACGGCGGCGATCAGCGCGCTCATTACGGCCTTGCCAGCCTGGTCGCCGCCGACATGGACGATCCGGTCGGCGCTATGGGCGGCTTCGCGGGAAACAGCCAGCGCGCCCGCCGCGTCGCGGTCCAGTGGTACGCCAAGCGCCAGCAGGTCCTCAATGCGCGCGGCGGCTTCTCCTGCCAGCGAGCGCGCCATTGCGGCATTGACCAGCCCTGCACCCGCGCGCATGGTATCCGCCGCGTGCGCCTCCGGCGTGTCTCCCTCCGCCACGGCCGCGGCGATCCCGCCTTGCGCCCATGCACTGGACGCCCCATCGCCAAGCGGTTCCGGGGAAATGAGCGTGACAGGACAAGGCGCCAGCTTGAGCGCCGTGAACAGGCCTGCCAGCCCGCCGCCGATGATAACTACATGACTGGTATCCCCCGATCGCATCATCAGCCCCGCTTTACACCTGCACGTTGATCATGCGCTCGACCGCCTGGCGCGCTTTGGCCGCTACCGTCGGATCCACATGCACCTCATCGCGCATGTGCTCCAGCGATTCGAGGATTTTCGGCAGGGTGATGCGCTTCATATGCGGGCACAGGTTGCAGGGCCGGACGAACTCGGTCTCCGGCACATCGACGGCGACGTTATCGCTCATCGAGCATTCCGTGACCATCAGCACCTTCTCCGGCTTGTGGTGCTCCACCCACTTGATCATACCGTTGGTCGAGCCTGTGAAGTCGGCCTCAGCCAGCACATCCGGCGGGCATTCGGGGTGGGCGATGATCCGCAGGCCCGGCTCGGCCTCGCGATAGGCTTGCAGCTCGTCGGCGGTGAAGCGCTCATGCACCTCGCAGTGGCCCTTCCATGACAGGATTTCCACGTCGGTCTGTGTTGCGATGTATTTTGCCAAATATTCATCCGGGATCACCAGTACGCGATCCACGCCAAACGATTCCACGATCTTCACAGCGTTGGACGAGGTGCAGCAGATATCGCATTCGGCCTTCACAGCCGCCGAGGTGTTGACATAGGTCACGATCGGCACGCCTGGATAGGCTTCACGCAGCGCGCGCACATCCTCCGGCGTGATCGACTCGGCCAGCGAGCAGCCCGCGCGCTGATCCGGGATCAGCACCGTCTTGTCCGGGTTGAGCAGCTTGGAGGTCTCCGCCATGAAGTGCACTCCGCACTGCACGATCACATCCGCGTCCGTGC
>CAYVFK010000218.1:0-3368 GCA_964450925.1 uncultured Hyphomicrobiaceae bacterium
AAGGTCGAGTTGAACGGCACAGTCGCCCGCCAGCTCCGTCTTGAGCCTGGCGAGTATGATCTCAAGGACCTGCCGCTGCAATCCGGTGCCAACGACCTCCGGCTGATTATCACCGATGATCTCGGCGAGCAGCGGACGCTGGAGTTCACGTCCTATTTCGACGCGTCGTTGCTGGCCGAGGATATACATGAATGGGGCTTCGCCGCCGGCGCGCGATCGCATTTCGAGGAGTCGGGGCTGATCTACCAGGATGAACTCATCGCGACCGGCTACTACCGCAAAGGGCTGACGCCAGAGATGACGGGCGAGGCCCATCTCCAGGCGGGGCGCGATGCGGCGATGGCCGGCGCGGGCTTGTTCACCGCGACGCCTTTCGGTTTTTTTGGTGTGGAAGGCGCACTCAGCTACCACGCGGACCTCGGCGCTGGCGGCGCGCTCGAAGTTAACTGGGATGCGCTGAACACCACCGCTGACGGGACCAGCCTGCGCCTGTCCGCCGATTTGCGCAGCGCCGCCTTCGCCACAGCCGGACAGGATGATCCACACGAACACTATTGGCTCAGCCTGCTGGCCAGCTATGCTCGGGAATTGCCGCTCGGCATCCATGCCAGTCTCTCAGGCCGCTATGCTTTCGCCTCGCCCAGTGCCGACGGCGGTGATGCGTATAGCGCCCGGCTCGGTTTGTCGAGAAGCATGGGTTATGATTTCGGCGTGGGCCTGTCTCTGGAATACCGATCAGATGCGCTCGACACCGCGCTCTTAGACGACGAGGCGCTATCCGACGACGATGAGATGCGTGCCGCGCTGCGCCTGTGGTGGCGGCCGGAAACTGGCACGCAGGTCAATGCGCATTATGAGACCGGGACGGCCAGCGCCCGCGTCGGCGCCTCTCGCAGTGTCCAGCGCGGGACCGGGTCATGGGCAGCAAGCATCGAAACGCTCTACGACCCGTCGGCCGACGACCTCGCCGCCGACGCCCGCCTTGCGTATGAAGGCAACCGCGCGGTGCTCAATCTCGAACACACCGCAAGCATGTACCTGAGCGCGGATGCAGGCTCTCATGCGATCACCGATCAGCGCACCTCACTGCGCCTTGGCACCGCGATCGCCTTCGCCGATGGACATGTCGCAGTCGGCCGGCCAATCACCAACGGGTTCGCGATCGTAACATCTCATGACAGCATCGCCGACCGCCGGCTGATGCTGGGCGATCATACCGACCCGACCGGCTACAATGATCTGCTGGGGCCCGCACTGGTCCCCGACCTCCCCGATTATACGAGACGGACACTTCGCTACGATGTGGAGGACTTGCCCGTCGGATATGATCTCGGCGACCGCGAGTTCACCCTGCAGCCATCCTATAAGTCCGGATACGCCCTGATGGTCGGGTCATCGCACTCCATCAGCGTGTTCGGCACGCTTTTGGGTGGCGAAGGCGAACCCGTTGGGCTTGTCACCGGCACCGTTACCTCGGTAGATGCGGATGCGCCCCAGGTCATGCTGTTCACAAACGGCGCCGGTCGATTTGCAGCGCAAGGGCTTGCGCCGGGCCGATGGCTGATCGAGATGGCAACCGCGCCGGTCCAGCGTTACGTGCTTGAAATTCCACAACAGACACAAGGGCTTTACCGCGCCGGTACACTGACCCCGCAGCCGACAGGAGAAGAGCCGTCATGACGTTGCGCGCCAGATGGCTCGTTGTCGTTGCCGCGGTTGTGCTGTCCGGCCCCGCCATTGCTGACGAGGCCTGCGACGACGCGAAGATCAGCGGTCCGGCGCGCCTAGCGATCACCGAGCACTATAGCCCGTTCGCAGCATCAGACCTCACCAGCGTAGGGACAATCACGATCACCAATTTGAGCGATGCGGCGTGCCCGCTGGCCGTGGTTTTCGCAGCAGATGATGGCGGACAGCTACGGCGCGCCGGCGAGGCAGTCAATTATGCGCTGGAGACCCTCGGCGGCGCCACCCTGCTCAATCCATTGGGCGCAGGCGATCCTCAAACCGGCCCACATCTCGACCTGACGCTTGCAGGACAGGAAACGGCCAGCCTCAACCTGCGCGCACGCGTCCACGCCAGGCAAATGGCCTCTCCCGGCCAGTATACCGACAGTACCGCTGTCGTGCGGCTTTATCATCACCCACAATCCGGTTTCCCCGAACTGCTACGCGAAAGGTCTTTTCCGGTCAGCGCAGACATCCCGGCAGTGTGCGAGCTGTCGCCGCCGCAACCGGCAACGCTCGACTTTACCCCGGACATTGGCCCGGATGCGCGGCCTTTGGGCGCCTGGCACAACACGCAGATGCCCTATGCAGCCTGCAACACAGGTGCGCGCATGCGACTGTCCGCGACTGCTTTAATGCACGATGGGCACGATGGCGAGGCTCGGGAAGGTTTTGACAATTTCATTGATCTTGAAGCGCGCGCGGCGTTTCGCTCGGCGACGACAATGCTACTGACGCAAGGCGTTACGCCGAGGAGCGTGCAATCAGCGCGCACCCACGGAGACGGCGGCGAAGACGAGGTGCGTGTTCAGGTGCGGCTCATTCCACGACGCCCCCTGTCAGCCGGACGCTACCAAAGCGTACTGAGCATCACCTTGGAACCGTCACCCTGAGCCGTTCGCCGCGCGGCGCAAACTGGTCCACCAACAGCATATGCGGCACGGTGAGCGCTGCCAGCGCCACGAATAGCACAGCGACAACAGCCTGACCCGGATCAAGATGCGGCCACGCCAGCGCCCCGATCAGCACGCCGACGATAGCAAGTGGCGCATAGGGCAGCGACAAGCGCAACAAGGCCGCCACCGAACGTGGTTTCAACTCAGCCTGTACGGCAAAGACATGCCGTAGACTGTGCAGACCACACCAGTACGTGACAAAAAATACCAGCGGCGTCGCGAAAACCGCAAGCAGCAGGACCGCACCCATCTCAAGCGCCGCAGCCGGGCGCGACCAGGCTGTGACCAGCACGGTCAGAGCGGCGGCTTGCAAAAGCGGGATGCACGCCGCAGCCATGACTTCGGCCGTGGATACTGCGACATCGGCGGGAACCAGCCAGGTGAAAATCTCGATAACCGGTTCGCGGTGGAACAGCGCTGGCGCGGTGATGAGCGCCAGACCTATGATCATGCGTGGCAGCACGGCGATATCCCGCCGCCAGTCCCCTGCGAAATGCGCCCCCGACATGGCAATAAACACAGGCAGCGCCAGCTGTGGCAGTAAAAACCAAAGCGCGACGAATGCCGCCGCCAAGCCAACATACAGGGCAAGAAATATGCTCAGCGCGCGCGGCGCGGCAATGTCCCAGCGCTGGTGCGCGAGCGCGATATCAAAGCCCCCATGCGGAACGCCGAGCAGCAGCA
>CAYVFK010000219.1:0-3342 GCA_964450925.1 uncultured Hyphomicrobiaceae bacterium
GCCACGGCGGCATTTTCCGGGTTGCGTCCGGTGGCGAAGGCGTTTGGCTGGTCCTCGTGGATCAGATAAACCTTCGGCATCGGCAGATTGGCGTTCGCCGCGAGTTGGCGCACAATGTCGAACAATTCCGGGGCGGTCCGCTCGTCGATCTCCTGCGCGTTGTTCATGCGCAGGACAATCTTGTCGGCGTTCCAGTAGCTGACGAAGTTCATGCCGGCGGCGATCACGAAAGCGATCAGCATGCCGGTTTGGCCGCCAATGGCGAAACCGACGAGCACGAACAGCGCTGTCAGCAGCGCAAGAAGCATTGCCGTGCGAACATAGTTCATGCGACGCACTCCTTTGCGACCAGAGCCGCGCTACAGCGGCGGCTGATACCGGTCATGATACCAGGAAAGTCTCCACTCAGCGGTAGTTGACCTGCAGGATTTCATATGCCTTGCCGCCGCGCGGTGTTGTGACCTCGACACTGTCCCCGACGGTCTTGCCTATCAGCGCGCGGGCAATAGGTGAGCTGATCGCAATACGGCCCGACTTTACGTCTGCTTCATCGTCGCCGACGATCTTATAGGTGAGTTCTTCTTCAGTATCCTCATCCACAATGGTGACCGTAGCGCCAAATTTCACCGAATCACCAGAAAGCTTGGAGACATCGATGACTTGTGCGCGAGACAGCTTGTCTTCGAAGTCAGCCACGCGAGCTTCATTCAAACTCTGCTGTTCCTTCGCCGCATGGTATTCAGCATTCTCTGAAAGGTCGCCATGCGCGCGCGCTTCCGAGATCGCTTGAATAATGCGGGGACGTTCCTCGGATTTCAGCCGCTTAACTTCCCGCTCCATCCAGGCATAACCTTCAGCGGTCATTGGAACCTTTTCTTGCGACATATCAAGCCGTCTCCTCTGTCCGAGCCGTGATCGGACAACACCTTTTGATATTGTTATTGAAGCAGAGTTTCAGGTTAAAATGCAATGGTCGCCGCTCTGCACGGCAGGTAAAACTCCGACACTCCCAAGCCGCCTACCAGCCATGCCGGTCAACGTTAGGGCGGCAGCCGCCCTAACGTTGACCGGCGATATATTGCTGCAGGGGCGCAACTTCAAGGATGCCCGCGCGCATTGCCTTGATCGCCTGCGTGACCGCGAGCGCACCGGTCACGGTGGTGTAATAGGGAATGTGATACAGCAGCGAAGTCCGCCGGATAGAGGCGCTGTCGGACAGGGCGCGCACGCCCTCCGTGGTATTGAAGACGAGATGGACCTCGCCATTCTTCATCGCATCGACAATGTGCGGGCGGCCTTCCAGAACCTTGTTGATTTTTTCGCAGGGTATGGCGTGGGCCTCCAGATGGCGCTTGGTGCCGCTGGTGGCCAGGATGCGAAAGCCCATCTCGACCAGATCTCTTGCTGGACCTAGGATCCGGTCCTTGTCGGCATCCTTGACGGAGATAAATACTGTGCCGGTTTCGGGGAGCATGTTGCCTGCCGCAATTTGCCCTTTGGCGAAGGCAACCGCGTATTCCGCGTCGATGCCCATGACCTCGCCTGTCGAGCGCATTTCCGGGCCCAGCACCGGATCGACGCCGGGGAAGCGCGAGAATGGGAACACAGCCTCCTTCACGGCAATATGCCCGAACACCGGCGGTTGGATACGCAACTCTGCGAGTGTCGCGCCGGCCATGACGCTCGCGGCCAGCCCCGCCACAGGCAAGCCGATAACTTTGGCGACGAAAGGAATTGTGCGGCTCGCGCGCGGGTTGACCTCCAGCAGATAGACCTCGCCATCCTTTATGGCGAACTGAACGTTCATCAGCCCGACCACGTCAAGCCCGCGGGCCAGCTTCCGGGTCTGCTCTCTCAACTCATCGAGCGTTTCGGGCGGAAGCGAATGCGGCGGCAGGGAGCAAGCCGAGTCCCCGGAATGCACGCCCGCCTCCTCGATATGCTCCATGATTCCGCAGATAAAGACATCCTCGCCATCGGCAATGGCGTCGACGTCGACTTCGATCGCGTCACGCAGATAGGTGTCGAACAACAGCGCGTTGGTGGCCAGCAGCGCATTCACGCGCGCGGTGCTCTCCTGGTATTTCTGGCGGATATCGGGCGGCACGAAACCGGCAAGTGTACCTTCGATGTAGTCCTTCAGGTCAGTCTCGTCGAAGATGATCGCCATTGCGCGCCCGCCCAGCACATAGGAGGGGCGGATCACCAGCGGATAGCCGATCTCCCCGGCAACGATCCTGGCCTGTTCGATGCTGGAGGCAATGCCGTTTTTCGGCTGGCGCAGCCCCAGCCGGTCAACCAGCATCTTGAAGTGGTCGCGGTCCTCCGCGCGGTCGATCGCCTCTGGCGGGGTGCCGAGGATCGCTGCGCCGGCATCTCTTATGGCGCGGGCCAGTTTGAGCGGCGTTTGCCCCCCGAATTGCACGATAACGCCCTTGAGCGTACCCGCCTGCTGCTCAATGCGGATGATCTCCATCACGTCTTCGTCGGTCAGCGGCTCGAAATACAGCCGGTCCGATGTGTCGTAGTCGGTGGAGACAGTTTCCGGATTGCAGTTGACCATGATGGTCTCGAAGCCGTCGCGCGACAGCGCATAGGCTGCGTGACAGCAGCAATAGTCGAATTCGATGCCCTGGCCGATGCGGTTCGGGCCGCCGCCCAGGATGATGACCTTCTCGCGGCTGGATGGCTGCGCTTCGCAGACCGGCGCGTCGAACAGCCCGGTCTCGTAAGTCGAATACATGTAGGCTGTGGGGGAGGCGAATTCGGCCGCGCAGGTGTCGATGCGCTTGAACACCGGATTGACACCCAGTGCCCTGCGTTTCGCCATCACCTCGCTGGCGGTCGTTTGCGCCAGCGCTGCGAGCCGTGCGTCGGAAAAGCCCATCCCCTTCAGCGCGCGGAACATCTCCGCGTCATCCGGCAGGCCGCCCTCGCGCACCCAGTTTTCCCAATCGACAATGGCCTGGAGTTGCTCGATGAACCACGGGTCGATCTTGCACGACGCATGGACCTGCTTGTGATCGACGCCGAGGCGCAACGCCTGTGCCACCTTGAGGATACGGTCCGGTGAGGGCGTGCCGAGCGCCGCGCGGATGACATTCTTGTCGTCGCCGCGGCCAAGACCCTCCAGCGTGATGTCGTCCAGTCCGGTGAGGCCGATCTCCATCGAGCGCAACGCCTTTTGCAGGCTCTCGGGGAAGCTGCGGCCGAGGCCGAGCACCTCGCCGACCGCTTTCATCGAGGTGGTCAGCGTTTCCTCGCTGCCGGGGAACTTCTCGAAGGCGAAGCGCGGGATTTTCGTGACGATGTAATCGATCGTCGGTTCGAAGCTGGCGGGCG
>CAYVFK010000220.1:0-3325 GCA_964450925.1 uncultured Hyphomicrobiaceae bacterium
CCGGCACGCTGCTGGCGGTGCGCCAGACCGATCTCAAGCTGATGCTGGCTTACACGACTGTGGCTTCGCTCGGGCTGCTGGTGCTGCTGACCGGGATCGGCACGGAAAAGGCGCTGATCGGCGCGGGCGCGTATCTGCTGGCGCATTCGCTTTTCAAGGGCGCGCTGTTCATGGTCGCAGGCTGCGTGGATCACGAATCGGGCACCCGCGACATCACTAAAGTGGGCGGGTTGGCATCGCTCATGCCGGTGACGGCGGGCGCGGCGATCCTGGCCGGGCTGTCGATGGGCGGGCTGCCGCCACTGACAGGTTTCCTGGCGAAAGAGGCGCTTTATGCCGGGGTAAAGCTGCAAGGCGCGTCGGACTATGCCGTGCTCGGCGCGCTCCTGTTCGGTAACGCGCTGATGCTGGCGGTCGGGCTTGCTGTGGCGATCAAGCCGTTTTGGGGCACGCGCCTCAATACGCCGAAAACGCCGCATGAAGCGCCGCTGTCGATGCTCGCGGGACCAGTGGCCTTGGCGGCGCTCGGACTCATGATCGCGTTGGCGACCCACATCTTCAATGCTGACATCATGACCCCGCTGGCGAGCGCGATCCGCGGCATTCCAACATCCGTGGACCTGCATTTCTGGGCGGGGGTCAATCAGGCGCTCATCCTGAGCGTCATGACGATCCTGCTGGGGCTGGTCCTATTGTGGCGTTACGACAGTGTCCGAGCTGGCTCTCAGAAGCTGTTTGATATCATCGGGTGGGGGCCAGACCGAGGGTTCGACCAACTCGTGAGTGGCCTCGTTGGCGCGGCCTACCACGTCGTGACCACTGTCCAGAACGGCGATATGCGGACTTACATGCGGATGACCTTCATTGTGGTCGGGCTGGCGCTGCTGATACCGCCGCTGGCCTTCGGCGTGTGGCCGCAGATGCCACAGATACCTGAAATGTACTTCTATGAGGCGGCGATCCTGGTCCTCGCAATGGTCGGCGTGCTGCAAGTCGTATTGGCCCGCAAGCGTCTGACCGCGGTCGTTTCCTTCGGCATTCAGGGGTTCGCGATCGCCTTGATCTTCCTGCTGTTCGGCGCACCGGACCTGTCCTTCACTCAGTTCATGGTCGAGACGTTGTCCGTCGTCATCCTCGCATTGGTGTTCACGCGGCTGCCGCTGGAGCCACGCGATGAGCGCGCGCCCAGCAGCATCGCGTTCGACGGCGTGCTCGGCGTCGCCGCGGCCTGTGGCTTTGGTCTGACGCTGCTCAGCGTGACCCAGGGCGTGTTCGACCCCACGTTGTCGGATTTCTTCACCGAGTATTCCGCGACGCTTGCTTACGGTCGCAACATCGTGAATGTCATCCTCGTGGATTTTCGCGCGCTCGACACGTTGGGTGAGGTGGCCGTCGTCCTGATGGCCGCGCTGAGCGCGTTGGCGCTTGTCCGGCTACGCGCCGGCCGCAGAGCGGAATTCTTGGAGAAAGAGCGACGGCGGTCGCTTGGTCTGGACCAATCGGCTTAAGGCGCGGATAACGCTGGAGCGCAGTAGGCGAGAAGGTCATCAAGGACACATTGAGATCATGGGAACGCTGATATTTCGCACTTTTGCGCCCGGCCTCGCCGCGCTGATGGTGATGTTCTCGGTTTTCGTGCTGCTGCGCGGGCACGATGAGCCGGGCGGCGGGTTCATCGCCGGGCTGATAGCCGCTTCGGGCTTTGCGATTTACTCCATCGCCAACGGCGTCGAGAACCTGCGTCGCGCGCTCTACTTTCGGCCCATGTCGATCGCCGCGGCGGGTCTGCTGCTATCGATGCTCTCGGGCCTGCCCGCCTTGTTGCAGGGAAAACCGTTCCTGACCGGGCTTTGGTGGTTCGTTGATCTCGCCGACGATGTGAAGCTCAAGCTCTCGACCGTGCTGCTCTTCGATATCGGCGTATGGCTGGTGGTGGTCGGCGCAATCGTCGCCATCAAGCTGGCCCTCGACGAGCGGGAGGACTGATGGAACCGGCTCTTGTTGTCGTGGTGGCGGTCTATTTCATGGGCAGCATCTTCCTGCTGACCAGCACGAACATGATCCGCATCCTGCTCGGTGTTGCGCTGCTCGGCAACGCGGCGAACCTGACGATCTTCACGGCCGGGCGGATAACGCGCGAGGTGCCAGCGGTCATCCCGGAAGGCGCGACGTTTCCAATCGTTGATATAGCGAATCCGCTGCCCCAGGCGCTGATCCTTACGGCCATCGTGATTGCCTTCGCGATGTTCGCTTTCATCCTCGTGCTCGTCTATCGCTCCTATCAAGAATTGGGCTCGGAGAATGTCGATCGCATGCGTGAGGCCGAGCCGACTGATTATCCGCGGCCGCCGGAGGGCTATTGATGCGAAGCGATGAGCTCATTCAGCTCGCCGCCGCGCCTGGCGATCTTCCGCAAGGGATCGAGCGCGCCGATGCGCTTTCTCAACTTCCGGTCGGTTTGTCGGATTGGCTGATCATTTTGCCGATCCTGCTGCCGTTGTTGAGCGGTGTGATCGGGGTGATGATCCGCGCCTATCCGCGCCTGACCGCGTGGCTCTGCGTCGCAGCGTTGGCCGGCACATTGCTGGCGAACGCGGCCTTGCTCGCGCGGGTGATGTCCGAAGGGCCGATTTCGATGACCATGGGCCAGTGGCTGCCCCCGTTCGGCATATCACTGGTTGTCGATCCGCTGGGCGGATTGCTGGCGCTGAACGCGAGTGCGGTCGGCGTGTTCGTTGCGGTCTACGCTTTGGCCGATGTGGACATGGCCGCGCGCCGTGCTGGCTTTTATTCGATGTTGTGCTGGCTGATTGCCGGCGTGAATGGCGCATTCCTGACTGGCGACATCTTCAATCTGTATGTGTGGTTCGAGGTCTTTGTCATCGCCTCTTTCGGCTTGATCGTGCTCGGCGGCGAGAAGATACAGCTTGATGGGGCGGTGAAATACTGTGTGCTGAACCTGATCGCCACGACATTCTTTCTTGTCGCGGTGGCGCTGCTTTATGGCACGCTGGGCACTCTCAACATGGCCGATCTGTCTGGCAAGTTGGCCGCCTTCGCGCCCTACGACGTGCAGATGCTGACAATCGCATTGTTGTTTCTTGTCGGTTTCGGCATGAAGGCAGCGGCCGCGCCGCTGCATTTCTGGCTCCCCGCGAGCTATCACACGCCAAAACCCATCGTCTCTGTCGTCTTTGCGGCGCTGCTTACCAAGGTTGGCGTTTACGCCGTGTTGCGGACCTTCACCACGGTCATGCCTGCGGCGAACCAGGGTGTGCTGTTCGAGGTGATCTACATCGTGGCGATCGCCACGATTGTATTCGGC
>CAYVFK010000221.1:0-3311 GCA_964450925.1 uncultured Hyphomicrobiaceae bacterium
ACATCTCGGGCTGGGGCTCGTTCCTGTTCATGGGCCTGATCGGCATCATCATCGCCGCGGTCGTGAACCTGTTCATCGGCTCGTCTGCGCTTCAGTTCGCAATCTCAGTGATCGGCGTGCTGGTGTTCGCCGGTCTGACGGCCTATGACACCCAGCAGATCAAGGAAATGTATTTCGAGGGTGACAGCACCGCCGTCGCCGGCCGCAAGGCGATCATGGGCGCGCTGCGGCTCTATCTCGACTTCATCAACCTGTTCATCATGCTGCTGTCGCTGTTCGGCAACCGCGAATAGCACGCATCAAAGCGAGACAGTCACGAAAGGCTCCGGCAAAGCAGGCCGGAGCTTTTTTTTGCGAGGTAGTTGGTTTGGCTGGAATTGTGAGAGCGGCGGCCAGGACGCGTGACGGCGAAAACTAATATTGCGGTCCGCGACTGTACCGAGGCGGACATGCCAAGCGTGACAGCCATCTAAGTGCAATCGGTCCTTGAGGAAACAGCGTCCTTCGAACTCGCGCGGCCCGATCTCGCAGAGATGATGCGACGGCGCGCCGCGATGGTTGAGAGCGGCCACCCATATCTAGTGGCGGAGCTCCATGACACGGTGGCCGGCTATGCCTTCGCTCCGTTGACCTCCGCCCGGCTTATGCATTCACGGTCGCGAACACAGTTTATGCTGCGCGGGCCGCACAGCGCGGGGGCGTCGGCCGGGCACTTCTGACGTCGCTCATTGAGGCGTGCACCGCGCGCGGCTTCCGCCAGAAGATCGCTGTTGTCGGCGGTTCGGACCACGTTGCTTCGATCGCCTAGCGTTAAGCGCTCGGCTTCATCGAAGTGGGTGCCTTCAAGTCAGTCAGCTACGAGCAAGGGTGCTGGCTGAATGCGGTCTATATGCGGATGCCTTTTGGGGACGGCGACGCAACACCGCCAATGGACCGGCCGCGGCGACATTGAAGCGCCTGTACGCAGCCGCCTTGCTGGGCGGCCCACCGCAGCCTGTCAGTGCTCACGCGGAGTAGCCTTCCGGGGCACTGTCGTCTGGGCTATCCTCTACGCCATTCGCGGCGGCCCCATTCGCCTTCGCAGATTTGGGCGCTGACTGCTGGCGCGCGCCACTGGTGGATTCAACCTTTGGACGCCTGCGCCGGGCCTGCACGCCGCGCGATGGCTTCGCTACCTCGCTGCCGTTGGCATCCCCTTTCGCCTCGACGTCGCCGGAGCCGTTGGCCGGTTTGCGCCTACGAGCCGGCTGCGGTTGCTGTTCAACTTCGCTAGCGGACGCCTGCCCCGCGCTATCGTGCGCCGGTGCGTTTTCCGAATCCGACGATCCGCTGCCTTCCAGATCGAACTCATCACCGTGATCGCGACCGTTGCCGCTCGGCGCGGGACGCTGGTCGGCACCGTTTTGCCGCTCCGCCTGCGCTGCCATGATGATGCGGGTATAGTGCTCCGCGTGCTGGAAGTAGCCTTCCGCGGCGATGATATCTCCGGACGACAATGCATCGCGGGCAAGCGTCAGATATTTTTCCGCAATGTGCGGTGCAGTCCCGCGGATCTTCACATTCGGTCCGTTGGATTCGAAATTGCGCGTCAGCGCGCTCTGCGGCTTGCGGCCGCCGCCGCCGCTGCGGTTGCGCCCCCTGCGATTTTGCTGTCCTTGCCTCATGGGCTCCTGTCTTGATTTAGTGCCAAAACAATTTGACCTATTGGCGCAAAGCGCCATCAACGCCAAGCTTACTGACGCCGACCGTTGCGCGGCCGCAGGCAAGCGTTGAGCTTACCGTCTGATACCTTCAGGTGATGGCTTACGCATTCATCGTCGCCGGAACGTCCTGGGAGTTGCCTGCGTCGCAAACTTTGAACGCGCGCAGAAACTTGCATCAGGGGCTGACAAACCTCAGTTGTTGTCGGCCACATCATCCGATTGCACCGGACCTGCTCGCCTGAGGGCCATTCTGCAGGTCGCTCTGCTGGCTGCCGGTACCACGTTATCTTGGCGAATTGCTGAACCGCCGGGGCCGCGCTTGGAACAGAGACCCAGGGGGTCCCATGCGCTCGTGAACACCCGCGATGTTTAGCGCAGGCTAGCGCGAATAACGCGGCTTTCCAACTCTTTTTTTGCCAATTCACCGGCTTCCCGGCGCTTCATGACAAGCGCACGCTCGATACCGGCAAGATCGCGCTTGATCGCGATCTGATCAGGCCGCACAGGCGCCAAACCGGCCGCGGTCATCATTGCGCTGACGATCTCCGCCTGGCCTGCACCGACCTCGAAAGCAGCGATCCCTCCCGGCGCCACAACGCGGCCAAGCTCGCCGAGAATTCCGCGATATGCGCTTAGCCCATCCGGCCCGCCGTCAAGCGCGGTAATTGGGTCGTGCATGCGCACTTCACGGCTCAGGCCGCCCAGCGCCGCGCGCGCGATGTATGGCGGATTTGAAACGATTACGTCGAACTGCGCGTGGATGCCTCGCAGCCAGTCAACCTGAGCAAAGCGCGCGCGACCTTCAACGCCTGCCTGGCAAGCGTTCTCTCGCGCCGTCACAAGCGCGGCATGGCTGATATCCGTCCCCATACCAACCGCGTTTGGCAGCTCGCTGAGCAGCGCGATCAGGATGCAACCGGTCCCGGTCCCCAGATCGAGGATGCGCAAGCACGCATCGTGCTTGGGTAGCGCTGCCAGCACGGCCTCAACCAGCGTTTCGGTGTCCGGGCGCGGATCGAGCGTGTCGGGCGATAGGCGCAAGTCTAGCCCCCAGAACGCGCGGCTGCCCATGATGCGCGAAACCGGCTCGCCAGCCACCCTGCGCTGCGCTGCGGCGCTTAATCGCGCGCGCTCGTCATCGCTCAATAGACGCTCCGGATCACAGACCAGTTCGGTATGGCTGACATGGCATGACGCCATCACCAACAACCGTGCATCCAGCGCCGACGTCGTGATCCCAGCCTTGTGGAAGGCGGCTGTCAGCGTCCGCCGCGCCGCATCCAGCCCAATTCCGGCCAGCAACTCACGCATAGCTTTCCTGCTGATCCATTGCGGCGAGCTGGCGCGTCTGATGGTCGGTGATCAACGCGTCGATGATCTCGTCCAGCCCGTCGCCTGCGAGCACCTGGGGCAGCTTGTGTAGCGTCAGGCCAACGCGGTGGTCAGTCACACGGCCCTGTGGGAAATTGTAGGTGCGGATGCGCTGTGAGCGGTCGCCCGAGCCGACCTGGTCCTTGCGCTCGGCCGCGCGGGCCTGCTCGCTGCGCTGGCGTTCCTCGTCGAACAGCCGGGCGCGCAAGACCTGCATGGCGCGGGCGCGGTTCTGGT
>CAYVFK010000222.1:0-3289 GCA_964450925.1 uncultured Hyphomicrobiaceae bacterium
ACGAAATTCGCATGCGCGGCGTCAAACAGCGTGCCGAACGCGCCGTCGTTGATATAGAGCGTGCCGCCCTTGCGCGCCTCCACGCGCACCAGAACCGACTCCGCCTCCGCGACCAGCGCGCGGCCCGGCTCGGCCCACAGCTCGCAATTGTCTCCGACCCACAGCCGGTCGAAGCTCTCCGCAATCGCGTCCACAAAGGCGCTCAGCGGCGGCGGCTCCAGCCCCGGATAGCGCGCAGGGAACCCGCCGCCAACGTCCACCAGGTCGATCCGCGCCGGCGCGGTGGCAATGTAGCGCGCGGTCGTGCGCATTGCTTCGCCAAAGCCCTCTGGTGACATGGCTTGCGAGCCGATATGGAACGTCAGGCCTAGTCGTTCAGCGACAGCGCGCGCGCGCATTAGCAGATCGGCAGCATCGCTCAGCGCGACGCCATACTTGCCCTCCAGCGGGATTTCGCTGTGCGTGTTGGGGCAGATGATGCGCAACATCAGCGTCAGGTCGCGCGCGCCGCCGGTCTCAGCGAGGATCTTGTCGAGTTCGTCCGCGCTGTCGAAGGCAAAGGTGCGCACACCATAGTAGAAATAGGCCGCGCGGATCAGCGCGCGCGACTTGATCGGGTTCATGACATGCGCACGCGCGCCGGGCAAGGCGCTTACCCGCACGATCTCGTCGAGTGAGGCGGCGTCGAAATCGCGCAAGCCCGCGTCGTGCAGCGCGGCAAGTACATCCGGCGCATCATTCGCCTTCACCGCGTAAAGCGTGCGCCCGGGAAAATAGTCATGGAACCACCCGACCGCCCGCGCGGCGGCGTGGGGACGTGTGCACAACACCGGCATATCCGGCGTGCGGCATGCGAGAAATTCGGCGGCGCTGGAAAATTGGTCCATCGGCATTCCTTCCGCGCGTGCGCGGTTCTCAAGGTTGCGGCATTACGGGAAAATCGGAGTGCGTCGCTTAAAAGTCAAAGCCGAGCTTGTAAAGGCTTTTCTGCGCGGTGCATCTGCGCCGGTCAGAGCGGCAACGCGGTCTCGTCTTTCAACACCTCCATCGAGAGGCTGCTGGTGACGTTATAAATCGACACGCGCGAGATCAGCCGCTTGTAGAAGGCATCAAATTCCCTGGTCGAGGGTACACGCACCTTCAGCAGATAATCGATTTCGCCGGCGAGGCGATGCGCCTCCTGAATTTCCGGCATTTCCTGAATGGCGCGATGGAAATTTTCCAGCCAGCCGGCATCGTGGCTGTTGGTGCGAATGGTGACGAAGAACACCTCGTGCAGGCCCGCGCGCGGGCCGTCGATGATCGCAGCCTGGCGCACGATCACACCGGATTGCTGCAGCCGCTGAATGCGATTCCAGACGGCGGTCTTGGAGATGCTGACCTTTTTCGCCAACCGCTCGAAGGAGATCGTCGCGTCGCGCTGCATGATGCGCAGGATCTTGCGGTCGGTCTCGTCAAGCTTGGGCTGGGCGGTATCGCTGCGGCTCACGTCACGGCTCCGTAGTGACTGATGTTCTACTTTGCTTTCACATTATGCAAATAAATAGAACATCGTTCCGAATTTGTCCAGCGTCACCGCGGACACCAGCGCGTGGCTCAAGCTGCTGCCTGACGTGGCGGGCCGTGGCGGAAGCAGTTGACGATGTGGTCCTCCAGCCGGTCATGGACGCATGACGTCGCGCCTTTCGCCCGGCGCATGGCCAGGGCGTAGTCGGGCAGGGCCGGGAAGCCGTCACGTTCGTCGAGGATGCGCAAGCCCGGCGTGACGTTCGAGCGCGGGATCGCCGCGACCGCCAGCCCCGCGCGCACAGCCGTTTCAATCCCGGCGAAGCTGACGCTGGTGTAGTTGATACGGTAGCCGCGCCCGGCGTCGGCCAGCGCTCCGATCGCCCATTGCCGGAACCGGCATCCGGTATGAAACAGCGCAAGCGGCACCGGATCATCCTGGTGGACGCAGTGTTTCTCCGACGTGGCCCAAACCACCGGCTCGCGCAACAGTATGGGGTCGCTTTTCCCGTCGTCATGGTCGAGATAGCCGCCCTCGGTAAACAGTACGAAGTCGATCTCGTTCATATCGAGCTTGGGCAGCAGGCTGCGCGTCGGCTCGCACACGACGTTGACGTGCACCTGCGGATGCGTCTCGGCGAAGCTGCGCAGGATCGTCGGCAGAAAGGCGACGGCGTATTCATCGGGTGCGCCGATGGTCACCGTGCCGGCCAGTTCGGAGGGCTGGAATGCGGCCAGCGCCTCAGCATGCGCGCGCAGCACGCGGCGAGCATGGCCAAGCAGCAGTTCGCCATCCGAGGAAAGCCGGACCGTGCGACCCTCCCGCACGAAGAGCGGGCGGGCGACCGTCTCCTCCAGCCGCTTGATCTGCATGCTGACCGCCGATTGCGTGCGCCCGACGCGCTTTGCAGCCTCGGTAAACCGGCCGGTTTCGGCGATTGCGATGAAGGTTTGCAGCAGTTCGGGTTCCAGAATGGGCGGCATGGCGTCCTCCGTATTCATGCAAATGCAATCTAGCAAATTGTCCTGGCTCTGTCATCAATAAAAATGATGTATCATATAATAACTATTCGTTAGACTGATCGTTTGGGCTGCGGCATCGTGTCTCCAGTCATAGGCAACATCGGAGCACGACAGATGGAATTTCCGAATGGATCGCGGCAGACGTCGCGGTATCAGCATTACATCCGGGCGGCGCACAAGGCGCGCTCGGCAGAGGTCTATCGGCTTCTCGCGAAGGCCGGACGCGGGTTTGCGACGGCGGGTCGCTGGCTGGTTGCGCCGCTGGCGCGAACGGTGCGTGGGCTGGTCAAAGAGAGACAGCTGCGCAGTGCCATGCGCGAACTGCACGCGATGGATGACCGGCTGCTCGCGGACATGGGCTTGCGCCGTGAAGATATCGACGATGCGGTTCGCAGCGGTCGGAATATGCCGGATATCGCGCGCGAGCAGCGACATCCGCATGAGGCGAAGCAGGCCGCGAAAGTCGTCGAGCTAAGGCGTGAGCCCGACCTGATGGGAGCGCTGATCCTCCACGGTCCGTGGGGCCGCTACTCTGAGCCAGGCCGAAAGCGCAATGACGCGGCGTAAATCGCGCTGTGTGGCTGGCCCGCAGTCAAAACGCCAAAAACAACGAAGCCGGGACGCACGCCGTCCCGGGTTCGTTTTTCATCTCGCATCCGTTCTTGATATTACGCTTCGATAACCCGGCTTGCTTGACGGCCGGGATGTTGGGCTCACTTGACCTGCTGTTGAGCCTCGCACCTTAATCTTTGGCATTCAT
>CAYVFK010000223.1:0-3282 GCA_964450925.1 uncultured Hyphomicrobiaceae bacterium
GCGCGTGCGTGCCGACGATGATATCAGCGTGGCCGTCGCGGATGGCGGTCAGCACAGTCTTGCGCGCCGCGCCGGCCTCCCGCCCGGTCAGCAGCGCCACGCGCAGGCCAGCCGCCGCGCCCATCTCGGCAATCGTCTTGTAGTGCTGGCGCGCGAGCACCTCTGTCGGGGCCATCATCGCTGCCTGTGCGCCGGCTTCGACCGCTGCGGCCATCGCCATCAGCGCCACAAGCGTTTTGCCGCTGCCAACGTCGCCCTGAAGCAGTCGCAGCATTCGATGCGGCGCGGCCATGTCGGCGAGGATTTCGGCCACAGCCCGCTCCTGCGCGCCCGTCAGCTTGAATGGGAGGCCCGCTCGAATTTGCTCCGCGCGGGCGCCCGTGCCGCTTATCGAGCGCCCGCTTAAGCGCCGAAACCGCCGGCGCATTAGCGCGAGCGCAAGCTGGCTCGCTAAAAGCTCGTCGCAGGCCAGCCGCTTGCGCGCCCCCGGTGCGGCCACGAGGTCGGTGTCATCGCGCGGCATGTGGATGATCTCCAGCGCGCGCCGAAAGCTCGGCCAGCCCCGCGCGGCGATGAACTCGCGGTCCAGCCACTCCGGCAGATCCGGCACGCGCGCGAGCGCCTGGCGCGTGGCAGCTCGTACAGCACGCTGGCTCACGCCCTGGCCGAGCGGATAGACCGGCTCCAACAGCGGAATGGCGTCGGTGTCGCCCTCGGGCGCGATATGGTCGGGATGCGTCATTTGCAGATGCTTGCCATAAGCCTGCGCACGCCCCGAAACGATCCGCCGCTCGCCCACAGGCAGCATCCGCTGCAAGTAGCGCCGATCAGCGTGGAAAAACACCAGCTCGATGCGCCCTGTGTCATCCTCGCAAACCACCTTGTATGGCGCGCGCGCGACGCTTGGCGGTGGCGCTTTATGCGCCTTGACAACCACATTCAAAGTCACGAGGTTGCCGGAAACGACATTGGCGATGGCGGGGCGTTCGCGCCGATCAATGACACCAGTTGGAAAATGCCAGAGCAGGTTGATTACCCGCGCGGGCTGATCTGGGGCGACGCCGGTCAGCCGGCCAAGCGCCTCCTCCAGCCGTTCGCCGACGCCATGAAGGTCGCGCAAGCTGGCAAACAGCGGATTGAGCGAAGCGGGTCGCATTTTCACGTCGGCACCTTTCGCAAGCGTCCTGGGCATCTAAGCTCGGAACGTAGGGCGGGCGGCGATGCCTGCCCAGCGCCACGCACCCCACATCCACAGCCTGAAAGGCTTAGATGATGCCGCAGGAGATTGATCCACAGGCCCGCCGCCGCCGCGTGCATTATCGCGCCAACCATCGCGGCACCAAGGAGATGGACATCCTGCTGGGCGGATTCGCGGATGCGCGCCTGGACGAGATGACCCCTGGCGAGTTGATCCTTTTCGAGCAAATGCTCGCGCTGCCCGATCCGCAACTCGACAGCTGGATTCGCGAAGGCGAGCCGCCCGCGATCTTTGCCGATCTGATCCAGCGCATCCGCACGTTTCACCGCTTCTGATACAACGTTAAATGGTAACAAGCGAAAGCACAAAACCTTCCCAACAAGTCGTGGAGCGCTGGGACCGTCTGGTGAGCGAGCCCGGGCCGCTGATGGTTGGCGGCGCGCCGGATGGCGTAGACGCACTGGCGCTGGCGCATTTAGCGCGCGGGCATCAACCGAAGGATGCGCCCGCCAGCCTTCTGCACATCGCGCGCGACGACCGGCGCATGGCGATGCTCGCATCTGCGCTCCAATTTTTCGATCCCGAGCTCCGCGTACTGACTCTCCCGGCTTGGGACTGCGTGCCGTATGACCGGGTGTCCCCCGATCCCGAGATCATCGCCAGGCGGATCACAACGCTTGTGCGCCTTGCAGCGATGAAGGGCGGAAGCAAAGGCGGGCCGACCGTCGTGCTGAGCACCGTGAACGCCGCGCTTCAGCGTATGCCGCCGCGTGAGCACATGCGCCGCGGCGCCGTGAAGCTGGTGGCCGGCGGACGGACGGATCGCAGCGCGCTGATCAAGCGGTTGGAGGCGCATGGCTTCGTTCGCACCGGCACGGTGATGGAGCCCGGCGAATACGCGGTGCGCGGCGGCATCATCGACCTGTTTGCGCCTGGCCATACGCGGCCCGCGCGACTCGATTTTTTCGGCGACACGATCGAGACCATCCGCAATTTTGACCCCGCGACCCAGCGCACCGAGGGCACGCGCAAGCAACTCGTCCTGCTGCCCATGAGCGAGGTGCCCGCCGGCGAGCATATCTCACGGCGCTTCCGCAAGCGATATGTCGAGTTGTTCGGCGCCGTGACGAGCGACGATCCGCTTTACGAGGCGGTTTCGGCAGGCCAGCGTTATCCGGGCATCGAGCACTGGCTGCCGCTATTTCACGAGAAGCTTGAGACGATTTTCGATTACCTGCCCGGCGCGATCGTCAGCCTTGACCATCTGGCCGAAGATGCGGTCAACCAGCGCATCGAGCAGATCAACGACCATTATGACGCCCGACTGAGCGCGCTGGAGCAAAAGGCGTTCGGCGCGGCGCGCTATCAGCCGGTGCCGCCGAACCTGATGTTCCTCGATCAGGCGCAGTGGGACGGCGAACTGGCCGGGCGGGCAACGCGCATCATCGCGCCGTACAGTGCGCCTGAGACGCGAGCTGGCGTGCCCGTCATCGATCTGCAAGGCAAGGGCGGACGCAGCTTCGCGCCAGAGCGCGCCCGCAACGCAGAAGGGCTGTTTGATGAGGTCGCCGCGCAGATCCGCAGCCTGCAGAAGGCAGGCAAGCGCGTGATCGTTGCGGGCTGGTCACGCGGCTCACGCGAACGGCTTGGCGAGTTGCTGAGCAGCCATGGGCTGGAATTGCGCGCGCCCGCGGACAGCTACCCGG
The DNA here is from genome assembly GCA_964450925.1 of uncultured Hyphomicrobiaceae bacterium. Taxonomy (GTDB): domain Bacteria; phylum Pseudomonadota; class Alphaproteobacteria; order Rhizobiales; family Rhodomicrobiaceae; genus Dichotomicrobium. The sequence continues at coordinate 2,905 of CAYVFK010000223.1, forward strand.
AGGCGCAATCGCTGCCGCCGAAATATGCCGCGCTTGCCGTTCTGGGCCTCGAGAGCGGCTTCGAGATGCCAGGGCTGGCAGTCATCGCGGAGCAAGACATCCTCGGCGACCGGCTGGTGCGCCGGCGCAAACCCCGCAAGCATTCCGAAGTGATCAGCGAGGCGGCGAGCCTCGCGCCTGGCGATCTGGTCGTGCACGCCGATCACGGCATAGGACGCTTCATCGGCCTGAAATCCATCGACGCTGCGGGCGCGCCGCATGACTGCCTTGAGCTGGAATATCACGGCGGCGACAAGCTGTTCCTGCCGGTCGAGAACATCGAACTGCTCAGCCGCTACGGCTCGGACGACGCGAACGCGGCGCTCGACCGGCTCGGCG
>CAYVFK010000224.1:0-3265 GCA_964450925.1 uncultured Hyphomicrobiaceae bacterium
CCACCCGCCGCGAGGGCGCCACTGTGCAGGACGTGCCGATCGCGGTGAACGCGCTCGATGCCGACCTCCTCGACGAGGTCGGCGTGCAGCGCATTAACGATCTGGAACAGGTCGCGCCCAGCCTGCAGATCAACCAGGGTCAGTCCACGTCCAATGCCACGACCCTCAATATTCGCGGCGTCGGCACGGGCGGGGACAATCCAGGCTTCGAGCCCGCCGTCGGCATCTTTATCGACGGTGTCTATCGCACCCGCGCGGGCGTTGCGGTCGGCGACCTTCCTGAACTGGCCGGTGTGGAAGTGCTGCGCGGGCCCCAGGGCACGCTTTTCGGACGCAATGTCACCGCCGGTGCGCTGTCGATCACGACGGCGGGCCCAGAGCGCGAAGGTCGCCAGACCGCAACGGCGTCCATTGGCAATCTCGACGCGGCCAGCTTCGAATACACCGCTACAGGCGCGGTCAGCGAATCGATGGCGGCACGTATCGATGCCAGGTATCGCCGGCGTGACGGCTTCATCGAGGACGTGAACAGCGATCAACTGATCAATGATGTCGATCGTTTCATCGTTCGTGGCCAGCTTGTCTGGGAGGGCGAGAATTCTGATCTCCGCCTGATCGGTGATGTTGCATCGACAGACGAGAATTGCTGCGGCGCGGTCAACCTCATTGCCGGTGATCCCCTGAACCCGACCGTTCCGACGGGTACGGGCGCCGCCCTCTTCGCCATTGCAGACATCAACGCGTTTGGTGGAAACATTTTCAATCCGCTCGCCCAGCCCGGCAACCCCGAAGCGCGCCAGCTGGCGGTCTCTCCGGGCCGCGACTTCAAGGAAGCGGTCGACGATTGGGGGCTGTCGGCGGAGTACAACAGCGCGATTGGGATTGGCAATTTCACGTCGATCACGGCCTATCGTGACTGGAGTGCGGAACGTAATCAGGACATCGATTTTTCGGGCGTCGACCGTGCCTTCCGTGATGGCTACACCACGGACGACACCATGTTCACCCAGGAATTTCGTCTGCAAGGCGTGAGCGGCAACATCGACTGGCTGGTCGGCGCCTACGGTCTCTACGAGTCGGTGGAACTCACCGATACAATCCGTTTCGGAAATGACGCGAACCTTTACGCCGATGCCATCACGGCTGGCGCGCTCGAAGCCGCGACTGGAATACCGGGTGGCTTTCAGCTGACCGGTTCGCTCGGACCGACGGTGCCGTCGCTCTTCGTCAACGTGCCCGAAGGCGTGATTCCCGGCGTGTCAGGACCCACCGTTCGCCTCGGCTTCGATCCAGCCGATCCGGCCAACTCGCTGGCGATTGCCTCCGCCTTTCCGAGCTTCTTCACGCCAGGGTCCAGCGTCGGTGACGGTCAGGTGGGTGATGACTTCACGGTCGACACAACAGCGCTTGCGCTCTTTACCCATAATGAGATCAGCCTCAGTGACGCCGCGACGCTGACGGTTGGCTTGCGCTACAATTACGAGGAGAAGGAGCTTGATGCCGACCTCCTTGTCAATTCGCCGACCGGCGCCTTTTATTTCACCGCGGATGGGCAGTCCGTGGCATCTCAGCTCAACGCGATCGGCGCCGGCGGTTTGCTGGGCCTGTTCCTCAACCCGACCGTCAATCCTGAATTCAATGGCCAGTATTCCGACACACAGGATTATGGCGAAGTCACAGGCACGGTGAAGCTCGCCTACGAGTTTACCCCGAACCTGCTCGTTTACGGTGGGTATACACGTGGCTTCAAGTCTGGCGGCTGGAACCTCGACCGCGGCAGCTTCGACTCCGTTTTCCTCGGCGGTGACGGCGCGCAAACCTCCGATCTGGCTTTCGACGAGGAACTCGTCGATTCGATTGAAGTTGGCGCCAAGGTGACCTTCCTCGACGGCCTCGGAACCCTGAACACTGCGATATATTATCAGGATATTTCCGGTTACCAGTTCAACACTTTCGAAGGATCAAGCTTTGTGACCTTCAATGCTGATGCGATTGCCCAGGGTGTCGAGATAGACCTCGGGCTGCAGCCGGTTGAAGGCCTGACCCTCCAGGGTGGGTTCGCCTGGGCCGACTCAACCTACAGCGAAGACGTGGACGAACTGGACACGCCACTCGATGGCGAGCAGATCGGCAATATTCCGGAGTTCACGCTGACCGGCTCGGGCACCTATCGCTGGTCACTGACCGACACTCTTGATGCCTCGCTCCATGGCAGCTTTCGATGGACCGATGAAATCGTCGCGATCGAGGAAGGCGTGCCGCGTGATGGTCCCCTGCTCACCGACGCCGTCGCGTTCGTGAATGCCCGTGCAGGGATTTCGTCGGCCGACGGCAGATGGCAATTCTCCATCTTCGGTGAAAACCTGACTGACGAATATATCAGTACGTTGCCTTTCCAGGTGCCCGAACAGGGCGGGGTTTTTGCCGGTTATCCGCAATTGCCACGCACCTATGGTGCTGAACTGAGGATCAATTTCTGAGCCTGGCATCGGTCCATGATGGCCTTTTCCCGCTCCCGGGCCCGAGGAGGCATTGCCGACTCGGGTGCGGGCCGGCGTTCCGGGATCGAAGTGATTGATCGGCTCGGGACGTTCGGTGAGCGTCAGGTCCGGCCTTGTCTTTGTGTTCAATCATTGCGTATATAGTCTGGAATATGAAAGATGGATGGTAGCTCAATGATCGAAATCCTTGTCGAAACTCTGGGCGGGTCGAACGGCATCTGGTGGCTGGCCGGCGGCTATTTTTCCATGGTGCTGGCCGAGCGCGTCTTTGCCGCGTTCAAGGGGATGAAATATAACGACAAGGACGCGCTGTGTTCGGTCGGCCTGAACCTCATGAGTTCGGTCATAAACCTTATCTTTGCGGGCATCCTACCTTTCGCAGCTTACGTTATCCTTTATGACAATGCCCGGCTGTTCACCATCGAAAGCCTGTGGATGGCGATCCCTCTGGCCTTTCTGATCAACGAACTGGCCTATTACGCCGAGCACCGGATCTCGCACCGGGTCGGGATATTCTGGGCTTTCCACACCATTCACCACTCCTCCAACGAGTTCAATCACACCACGGCGGCGCGCGTCTTCTTCCTGGATGGCCAGTTGAAGGGGCTTTTCGGGCTGGTCGCGGCGCTCATCGGCATCGGGCCGCTCGTTTACCTGGCCGTGGCGGCAGTGAAGAATCTCTTCGGCATCTGGAACCATGCCAGCTATATAGGGCATCTGGGCTGGATGGAGCGCGTGTTCGCGACGCCGCGCATCCACAAGGT
>CAYVFK010000225.1:0-3261 GCA_964450925.1 uncultured Hyphomicrobiaceae bacterium
GGCCAACTCGCAGGCGGCACGCACCACGCCCACCGCGACTTCGGCGCGGGCTACTGCATCTACAACGACCAGGCTGTCGCCGCGCTGCGTGCGCTGGCTGAAGGCTGGGCGGCGCGGGTGGCGATCGTCGATCTCGACGTGCATCAAGGTGACGGCACCGCGGCGATCCTGCGCGAAAACCCATCCGTGTTTGTCTTCTCGATGCATGGCGAGAAAAATTTTCCGTTTCGCAAATACGAATCGGACCTCGATGTTCCGCTGCCCGACGGCATGGAAGACGACGCCTATCTGCGCAGACTCGCCGAGCACCTCCCGGCTGTCTTCGCGTTCCGGCCAGACCTGGTGCTTTACCAAGCAGGCGTTGACCCGCTGGCGGCGGATAAGCTGGGCCGGCTCGCGCTTACGCATGACGGGCTGATGGCGCGCGACGAGATGGTGCTGGGCGAGTGCGCCCGGCGCGGCATCCCCGTAGCAATGGCGATCGGCGGCGGCTACGCGGACCCCATTGCGCCCTCGGTTGCGGCGTATGCAAACACGTATCGGATTGCGCGGCGCATCCACGGGCCAGCGAGCGCAGTCGCACTCAACCGAAGTACCGCTCCAGAAAGCGCCGGTAGACGACGGTGAGCTGGCGCAGATCGGCAAGCGGCACACGCTCGTCCACAGCATGGATCAGGCCGTGGGTCAGGCCAAATTCAACCACCGGGCAGGCGTCCTTGATGAAGCGTGCATCCGATGTGCCACCGCCCGTCTCGTAATGCGGCGTGCGCTCCGTCACTTCCGCGATTCCCTTGCCGAGCGCCTCAACCCACGGCCCCGGCTCGGTTACGAAGCTGTCTCCCGACAAGCGAAACGTGAGTTCGTGCGAGAGGCCCGTTCCTGCCAGCGCCTCCCCAATCTGGCCTGAGATCAGGTCCTTGAGGCCGCTGGGCGTATGCGCATCGTTGAAACGGATGTTGAATTTGGCCGTGACCTGGGCTGGGATTACGTTGTCAGCCGAGTTGCCCGTATCGACGCTCGTCACCTCCAGGTTGGATGGGGCGAAATGTGTTGTTCCATCATCAAGGCGCAGCGTCATCAGCCGATTGAGGACGCGCGCCAGACCGCGCAAAGGGTTGATTGCCTGATCCGGATAAGCGACGTGACCCTGCGCGCCAGTAATAACCAGCCGGCCGTTCAAGCTGCCGCGTCTTCCGATCTTGATCACCTCGCCGAGCATTTGCGGGTTGGTCGGCTCTGCGAGCAAACAGTGATCCGGTCGCTCGCCATGCGCCGCCATCCAGTCGAGCACCTTGCGTGTGCCGTTGATGGCGGGGCCTTCCTCGTCGCCAGTCATGAGAAAGCTGATCGCCCCAGCGAGCGCGACACGTGCGCGCAGGAAATCAAGCGTCGCGGCAACCATGCAGGCCACGCCGCCTTTCATGTCAACCGCGCCGCGCCCCCAAAGTTCGCCGCCTTCGATAACTCCGGAAAACGGCGGATGCGTCCAGGCCGCAACGTCGCCGGGCGGGACCGTATCGACATGTCCAGCGAAACACAGATGTGGGCTGCCTTCGCCGATCCGGGCATACAGATTATCGACATTCGGCGTATCCGGCGCGCTGAACACCAGCCGATGGCACACGAAACCCGCCGGCTCCAGCGCCTGCTGAACGACATCAAGCGCGGCGCCGCTATTGGGCGTCACGCTCTCACAACGGATCAGTGCAGCGGCCAGAGCCACGGGGTCGGCAGCATTTATCTGGGAAAGTTCGGACATCCCTGCGGCTATATGCGCAGGCCACTTTGGTTGTCAACGCTCGCGACGCGGAGCGCGATCGGGGCGTCCAGAACTGTTGGGACGCGAGAGTTGTTGCGCCTGGCCAGGCGACTTAGGTACCCTATCAGGGGTCGTGGGCGATCTCGACGTGGATGCGCCCTTTTCTAGACTTGTTATAAATCTAAACCCAGGGTACCAACGTAGGATAAGGGTGATCGTGGAAGCAGGCCACGACGACCGCGAGGAACAGTGCAAGGTGGTCATGCTCCGCCCGGAAGAGGTGGAAGCACCGGTCCTCAACCCGTGCGATGCATGCCCGACCTTCGAGCTGGTGCAAATACTCAGGCAGCTATTGCGCAACAGCATGTTGCAGCCCCGCCAGGAATTGCACCACGCCTGCATTGTCATTGCGGCAGACCCGTCGGTGTCGTCTGAGCGCGTCGCTGCTGCCTTTTTTCACGGGCTCAGCCGCTACGCCAAGCGGCGGATGGTGTTTTTTAACGCCAAGGCCAGCAGCGTCAGCTCTGGCGAGCGGTGGATTGCACGCCTGTTGGAAGTTGTGGCTGCGGATGACATGGCGAGCGCGCGATACTTGATCGAGTCGACGATCGAGCCCGCGGGGCGGCGGTGGATGCTGTTCCTGGCGCGTGAGTTGGCGGGCCATCTAATGTCGCCGGCAAGCGAAGCCACGACTTCACGCATTAATACGAAAGCGAACCCGAAGGAGAGTTAATAATGAAACAGACATCCGTGGAAATTGCGCCTGATGCCAAGCAGGAAATCGTTGAGGGACTGACCCAGGCTCTCGCCGAAACTGCGGTGCTCACCATGAAGGCCCAAAACTACCATTGGAACGTAACCGGAATGGCGTTCGGCCCGCTGCACGATATGTTCCAGGAAATTTATGAGGATCATTTCGAGGGTCAGGACGACATTGCCGAGCGTATCAAGGCGCTGGGTGGTCACGCCGAGGGGCGGCATTCGGAATACCTGAAGCGCAGCGCGGTGAACGAGTGCGATGGCCACAAGTCCGACAAGGAAATGGTCGCCGCGCTGAAGGCAGATCAGGAAACAGTGTCAGCAACGCTTCGGGCGCTGGCTGATTTGGCCGAGAAGCAGGGTGATGTCGTCACCAACGACTTGGCCATCGAGCGGGCAGGCAAGCATGATAAGTACGCGTGGATGCTTGCCGCGCATCTGAGCGACTGAACGCTGCGCCAGATTGCATAAACGGAAATGGCTGGCTCCGGGCCAGCCATTTTTTGTTACAACTGCCCGAGATGCGCCATTTTTCTGCGCGCGATCCATCCAACAGCCGGCATCCTCGTTTCGACGCCTATTAGAGCCATTTTCGTTCGAACTGAACCGAAGATTGGCTCTGGCTTTCTGCTCTATCGCGCGAGTTGCTGGGACCAACAGTTCCAATTTTTTCGGAATGCGCCCTATCGCTTCGAGAACTGGAAGCTCTTGCGCGCTTTCGCCTTGCCGTATTTCTTGCGCTC
>CAYVFK010000226.1:0-3239 GCA_964450925.1 uncultured Hyphomicrobiaceae bacterium
CAGCCCGGCTGATCGGCGGACGAAGGCTTCCAAAGGACAAAGTCGGCGGGATCTTTTTTATAGGGCGCGACCTCCACCCGAGCACCGGCGTCCATGTCCTCACGGTCACGCCTGGATAGCCGCCCATAGTCCGCGAACGAAGGCACATGAAACAGCACATGCCCGTCCACAACATAGGCGTTCTCGCGCGCGATAAGGCGCTCGACCATGTTGATGATATCGCCCATATGGTCGGTGACGCGCGGCTCGAAATCGGGCGTCAGAACTCCAAGCGCCGCCATGTCTTCATGGTAGGCGTCAATAAAGCGCTGGCTGATCGCCGAGATCGGGAGCCCAGCCGCGTCAGCCGCCGCGTTGATCTTGTCGTCGACATCAGTGAAGTTGCGCGCGTAAATCACTCGGCCGAAACGCCTTTTGAGCAGTCGGTACAACACGTCGAAAACAACCGCAGGGCGTGCGTTGCCGATGTGAGCAAAGTTGTAGACCGTCGGCCCGCAGACATACATCGTCACGCAACCGGTAGTGTTTGGGACGAAAACGTCTTTTGAACGCGTGAGGGTGTTTGTAAGGACGAGGGACATTTTCAATTCCTGGCGCCAAGCGCTTCGGGTTCAGGACCGCGCCGCCCTGTCGCTTCGCCGGTGAAGGCGTCGCGCAAGCCTTTCAAGTGAGCATCATCCATGTCGCGGACGATGAAAACGATCCGTGTCCGCCGGTCCCGCCCAGGCCACTGTTCCAACAGGACTGGCGGCGGGAACACGTGCTGCACGCCATGAATGACGAGCGGACCGGCTTGACCTTTGATATTCACAAGACCCTTGACGCGCAGCAGGTCCTCACCGCGCATCGAAATGAGCGTCTCCAGCCAGGCGACGAACGCATCGCCGTCAAGCGGATCGTCCCTTGTCAGGCAGAGCGACCGGATATTATCGCCGTGCCGATTGACGTCGTGGTGATGCGCGTCATGGTGATGGCCGCCGCCACCGTCTACGCCGGGCTCATGCCCATGGACATGGTCATGGCCGCCAGCCTCGACCGCTTCGGCATTCATCCAATGCTGGACATCGATGCTTTTGGAAGCGGGATCGTAACCGCCTGCATGGAGCAGCATCTGCGGATCGATTTCGCCGTTGGTTGCGCGGATGACCCGCGCGCCAGGGTTCAGGCTCGTCAAGCGGCTCAAAACGGCGTCAACTGCGGATGGCGCTGCGATATCGGTTTTCGTCAGCAGCAGTCGATCAGCCACAGCGGCCTGCTTCACCGCTTCGATTTGCCGGTCGAAGGTCGCCATACCAGCAACCGCGTCGACCGTCGTGATGACCGCATCCAGCCGGTATTTTCTGGCGATGATCGGATCGGTCATCAAGGTGTGGAGCACGGGCGCGGGATCGGCGAGCCCGGTGGTTTCGATCACCACACGGTCGAACCAGAGCTTTCCGTTCCGGGCGAACCGCCAAGTTGCGTTGCGAAGGGTTTCGACCAGATCGTGCCGGACGGTGCAGCACAGGCACCCGCTCGACATTTCAACGACCACGTCTTCCTGGCTCTGAGCCACGAGTTCATGGTCGAGCCCAACATCGCCGAACTCGTTGATGATGACGAGCGTCCGGCTGAGCGTCGGGTCCCGCACCAGGTGGTTGAGGACCGTTGTCTTGCCGCTGCCCAGAAACCCGGTCAACAAGGACACGGGAATCCGCGCGTCCAGGCGAGCGCCGCTACGGGGATCAGCCATGCCGGTCATGCACTTGAAGCCTCGTTGCAACGCGCGCAGGTTCCTTCCACTTCGACGATACGGCGCACAGGCGTAAACCCGGCCTGGGCGGCGCTTTGCGACAGCAAGCGATCGATACGGCTGTTCTCCATCTCAAAAGACTGTCCGCAATCAGTGCAAATCAGGAACAGCAACGCGTTTCCCCGGTTCGGGTGAGCGCACGGCACATAGGCGCTCTGGCTTTCCAGCCGCGCAACAAGGCCCTGCGAAACGAGAAACTCCAGCGCGCGATAGACCGTGGGCGGTGCGACCTTGCGAGCCGTAAGCCGATTGAGCGCCTCGATCAGATCATAAGCGCCAGCCGGACCGCCATGCTCCCAGAGCAGTTCGAGAATTTGACGTCTCACCTCTGTGAGATTGACGCCGCGCGCGCTGCAGAGCGACGCGGCGACGCGGACCCGTTCCGTCGGCTCGTGATCGCCATTGCACTCTGGATCGACGCAATGTACCTGCTTGTCTCGCCGATGAGTCACGCTCTACCTCATCACAAATGATGTGTTATACTATAACGATAAAACGCAAGCGCTCAAGGTCCATGAACGGCACGCATTCTGACGCAAAAGGTCGATGGATCAGACTGCGTGTCGGGAAGCTGGGCTAGGAGGTCCACCTATGACGCACGATGCCTTCAATTCGAAAACACAGAGCCCCTTTGCGCGCCGCATAAGCGTCGAGCAGGTCGAAGAGGGCGCGGTGCTCGCCCCAAAGTTCGACGAGCACGGACTGATCCCCTGCATCACGACCACCGCAGATACAGGCGAAGTTCTGATGCTAGGCTACATGAACGCGGACGCGCTAGCGCGCACGATCGCCACTGGTGAGGCGCATTATTGGAGCCGAAGCCGACAAAGGCTTTGGCGCAAAGGCGCCACGAGCGGTCTGGTGCAAACCGTCGTGGAAATGCGCATTGACGACGATCAAGACGCGGTCTGGGTCCGGGTTAACGTCGAAGGCTCCGGAGCCAGCTGCCATGTCGGCTACCGGTCCTGCTTCTATCGCTCGGTTCCGATCGGCGGCGCGCAGGGCGAGCACACCGAACTTGAGTTCAAAGAATCGCAGAAGGTATTTGATCCCAATGCCGTCTACGGCGACGCACCGAACCCGACTCAGCTTTAGAAGCCACCCTCAAACTGTCAACGGCGGAGTAAAATCCGGCCACAGGGCGGAGCAAAAACCGGCGCTTTTGGTATTAGCGACGAGGGCCTCAGGCACATCGGCTTAGACGACTGCCGGGCATCGCAGAAAGTCAACGTCTGATTTTATCTAGGTTTCCACACCGACCGACTTGAATGTGCGTAAGCGGCGAGCCCATTGGCGGATGGTGAGGATAGCTATGGATCTTTGAGAAGGTCGCTCGCTTCACGCGCTGGGCGTCTAACGACCTGATTAGACGTCAACCTTTATGACTGTATTTGCGCCCAGAGAAGTCAGCAGTGGCTCCCTTAGGGGCGAGCTTAAGGCGCTCAGG
>CAYVFK010000227.1:0-3227 GCA_964450925.1 uncultured Hyphomicrobiaceae bacterium
CTCGACCTCGCGCAGCCAGTAATAGCGCAGATCCATGATCTCATCGCCAAACAACGCCTTCATCACCTCACCGGACTTTGGCCCTTGCAATTGCAGCGGTGAGACATCCGGTTCGCAGATCGTGACCTCCATCCCGGAGTTGATCGCCACGCCCTGCGCCCAAAGCAGGATGTCGCTATCGGCCAGCGACAGCCAGAAGTGGTTTTCCCCTAGTCGCAGCAGCACCGGATCGTTGAGGATGCCGCCATCCACGTTGGTGATGAGGACATATTTACACTGGCCGACGCGCAGCTTAGACAAGTCGCGCGGAGTCAGCATCTGGGTAAATTTCGCCGCATCCGGGCCGGTGATCTCTACCTGGCGCTCCACAGCGACGTCACACAGGATTGCATTATTCACCAGATTCCAGAAGTTCTGCTCGGGATCACCGAAATCGCGTGGGATATACATGTGATTATAGACCGAAAATCCCAGAGCACCCCACCGCACGGTCGCGTCGAAAAATGGGGACTTGCGGATCTGTGTGCCGAAGCCGAAAGAATCTGGGTCTGTCATGCCATTCGCCCTTTACGATCGGCGGGTTCAAAACCCGCAGACTACATTGCTGGTTGGCAACAATAGAGCTTACGGCGACGAATAGCGGTCTAAAGACCAAGGGCGCCAAGACTAAATGGCCCGTTATCTCGACGGATACAGGCCGCATGGTCGCGTCCGCCTAACCGCCTGCGCGCGCGACTAGCTTCGTAAGGTTTGGTTGGCCCGCTTTGATCTGCCGGGTCGCGATATAGGTCATGTAACGCTCGATACCCAGTTCGGCCGAAAGCAGCATGTCCATCAGGTTCTGGAATGCGGGAAGGCCTGTGACGACGACCTTCAGGACGTAATCCATCCCGCCGCCGGTGGCGATACACTCTGTGATTTCGTCCAGTTCGCGAATATAGGCTTCAAACTTGTCAAAATCCGATTTGCGGTGTTGTCGCAGCGATACGGTGACAACGACTTGTGTGAAGTCAACGATACGCTCAAGCGCAATGTCGCCGTGATATCCACGCACGAAACCCGCCGCCTTCAACTTGTCGAGACGCGCCCAACACGGCGTTGGCGACAGATTCACAATCTCTGCCAACTTGCTTTTGCTCAGCTGACCATACTTTTGGACTGCGCTGAGGATGCGAATATCGGCTGCGTCGAGCCCGGTTTTCTTCATTCGCGCGCCTTTCCAAGTGAGGCTGAGAAAATCACCGAAACTGCTGACGAGCGCACCGCATACGCCACAAGACCTCGGGCTGGTGTTGAGACTTAACAAATAAACGTATCAGCGCGTCTGCTGGGTTCAAGCTGCGTCGCCTTGGCGGCGCGACAACCAATCGCATGTCACCGTGGGCCAACGTCATCCAAGCCGTGAATCCGGTCCTCAGGCATCTGCTCGGCATCCGCTGGAGCATAAAACACAAAAGTTGCATCGCGACTGTTGAGGGGTGAGACTCAGTACCTTCTGCCAACCACCACTTCCAGGCAACAACAGGCGTAGATATACGATGCTTCACACTGTTCGGTCTTGCGGAGCGATGATCACCGCGCCGCATCATCTTGCCGCGCAGTCCGGACTTGCGGTGATGCGCGATCGGGGCAACGCCGTTGAGGCGATGATCGCCGCAGCGGCCACCATTGCGGTTGTCTACCCGCATATGAACGCGATTGGCGGCGATGGCTTCTGGTTGATCGCCGAGCCTGGCGACCAGCCCGTGGGCATCGACGCCTGCGGGCCGGCGGCGATGCTGGCCGATCCGGCGTTTTACAAGGCGCTTGGCGTAAGCGGCGCGATCCCCGCGCGCGGCGGGCTCGCCGCGCTGACGGTCGCCGGGACAATAGCTGGTTGGGAAGCAGCGCGTGCGATCGCCCAGCAGGCCGGCGGGCGGCTGCCGCTGGACCGGTTGCTTGCCGACGCGATTAGCTACGCGCGCGGGGGCATCGTCGTCACCGACAGCATGGCCACGTTGACAGCGGACAAGCGCGGCGACCTCGTGGACGCGCCGGGCTTCGCAGACGCGTTCCTGCCTGGCGGACACGCGCCCGAGGCCGGAGAGCTGCTGCGCCAGCCCCGCCTTGCCGACACGCTGGAGCAACTGGCGCGCGCGGGTCTGCGTGATTTCTATGACGGCGATATTGCCCGCACGCTGGCCCGCGATCTGGAGGCAGCGGGCAGCCCAATCCGGCTCAGCGATCTGGAAGGATTTGCCGCGCAGCAGGTCGCGCCGATCAGTACGGTCCTTGATGCCGGTACGCTTTACAACATGCCGCCGCCCACCCAAGGGCTGGCCTCTCTGCTTATCCTCGCAATCTACGAGCGGCTGCGCGCCGATGAGCCCGATACCTTTGATCATGTTCACCGGATCGTCGAGGCGACCAAGCGCGCCTTCGCGATCCGCGACGCGCATGTGACCGACCCACGCTTCGCCAGCGCCGACCCGGCAGAGTTCCTCACGCCAGAGCGCATCGCCGCCGAGGCCATGGGGATCGATACGAAGCACGCCGCACCCTGGCCCGCGCCGGAGCCAGGCGGCCGCGACACGATCTGGATGGGTGCGGTGGACGCAGATGGCCGCGTGGTCAGCTTCATCCAGTCAATCTACTGGGAATACGGCTCGGGCTTCGTGTCGCCCGCAACCGGTGTGCTTTGGCAAAATCGCGGCATCAGCTTTTCGCTGGACAACGGCGCGGTAAACCCGCTGCGGCCGGGGCGCAAACCGTTTCATACGCTCAACCCGGCCCTGGCCCGCTTGAGCGATGGCCGCATCATGACCTACGGCGCCCAGGGCGGCGATGGCCAGCCGCAGACACAAGCCGCGGTCTTCTCGCGCTACGCCATGCATGGCCAGGCGCTTCAATACGCCATAAGCGCGCCGCGCTGGCTGCTGGGCCGGACCTGGGGCGACAAGAGCACGAGCCTGAAGGTCGAGGGTGGTTTCGATGAGGCCCTGACTGCGCGTCTTCGCGACGCCGGTCACGATGTCCAGGCCACCGAACGCTTTTCTCAGACCATGGGCCACGCCGGGGCGATCGTCCGCCACCCCGAAGGCACGCTGGAGGGCGCTAGCGATCCGCGCAGCGATGGCGCGGTGGCGGCGACGTAGCGCGGACCCGACGAAACTCCGGGAATGACCGACCAAGGCTGGTGACCCCGGCAGGATTCGAACCTGCGACCCTCAGATTAGGAATCTGATGCT
>CAYVFK010000228.1:0-3223 GCA_964450925.1 uncultured Hyphomicrobiaceae bacterium
GGACGCCAGGGATATGAAAAAGATCGAGGCCATCATCAAGCCATTCAAACTCGACGAGGTGAAGGAAGCACTGCAGGAGATGGGGTTGCAGGGCATCACCGTGACCGAGGCCAAGGGCTTTGGCCGGCAGAAGGGTCATACGGAGCTGTATCGCGGCGCCGAATACGTGGTCGACTTCCTCCCGAAGGTGAAGGTGGAACTGGTGCTGCCCGACGACATGCTGGAAAAGGCGCTGGAGACCATACAGAACGCGGCGCGCACCGGGCGCATCGGCGATGGCAAGATTTTCGTCACCACGGTCGAAGATGCGGTGCGCATCCGCACCGGTGAAACAGGCACGGACGCGCTTTGAGCGCGGTGGCCGCGCTCGAACACTAAGTTTCTGAAATACCGATCGCGCTGGCGCGGCGGTTTCCCCAAGGCCAACGCAAGTCACAAGGCCAACCCACGTTATGAGAAGCAAAAGGGAGTGTCATGGCAGATCAAGCTGAAATTCTGAGACGCATCAAGGATGAGAGCGTCAAATTCGTTGACCTGCGTTTCTCCGATCCGCGCGGGAAGATGCAGCATGTCACGATGGATGTTGCAGCGTTTGACGAAGATTCGTTTTCCGATGGCATCATGTTCGACGGTTCGTCGATCGCCGGCTGGAAGGACATTTCGCAGTCCGACATGACTCTGATGCCTGATGCGCAGAGTGCCTATATCGATCCGTTCTTCGCGCAGTCCACGATGGTCATGTTCTGCGACATTTTCGAGCCAACCACGGGGGAACGCTACGAGCGTGATGCGCGCGGCACCGCCCGCAAGGCCGAGGCCTATCTTCAGCAAACAGGCGTGGGCGACAAGGCGTTCTTCGGGCCGGAGCCTGAATTCTTCATCTTCGACGATGTGCGCTTTTCCTCCGACCCGTACAACTGCGGCTTCAAGATCGACAGCATGGAATTGCCCACCAATACCGATACCGACTACGAGATGGGCAATCTCGGCCACCGTCCGCGCATGAAAGGCGGTTACTTCCCGGTACCCCCGGTGGACAGCGCGCAGGATATCCGCTCGGAGATGCTGAGCGTGCTTGCCGACATGGGCGTTGAGGTCGAGAAGCATCACCACGAGGTGGGCGCGGCGCAGCACGAACTGGGCATCAAGTTCTCTACGCTCGTCGATGTCGCGGATCGCGTGCAGAAGTACAAATACGCCGTCCACAATGTCGCGCAGGCCTATGGCAAGACGGCGACTTTCATGCCCAAGCCCGTATTTGGCGACAATGGCACCGGTATGCATGTTCACCAGTCGATCTGGCGCGGCTCCGAGCCGGTGTTTGCTGGCAACCAGTATGCCGATCTGTCGGAGACCTGCCTGTACTATATTGGCGGCATCCTGAAGCACGCGCGGGTGATCAACGCGTTCGCCAATCCGACGACCAACTCCTACAAGCGGCTGGTGCCGGGCTACGAAGCGCCGGTGCTGCTGGCCTACTCGTCGCGCAACCGCTCGGCGTCGTGCCGCATTCCGCATGTGGCCAGCCCGAAGGGCAAGCGCATCGAGATCCGCTTCCCCGACCCGTCTGCGAACCCCTACCTGGCGTTCTCGGCGATGTTGATGGCCGGCCTCGACGGCATTCAAAATCGCATCCATCCGGGCGACCCGATGGATAAGAACCTGTACGATCTGCCGCCTGCGGAGCTGGAAGGCATCCCGACGGTCTGCGGCAGCCTGCGCGAGGCTATAGCGGCGCTGGATGGTGATCGCGAGTTCCTTAAGCGCGGCGGCGTGTTCACAGACGATCAGATCGACGGCTACATCGAGTTGAAGATGGAAGAGGTCGAGCGTTTCGAGATGATGCCGCATCCGGTTGAGTACGACCTGTACTACAGCGTCTGACGGCGCATCTCATAATTGGCTCCTCCCGAGAGGGCGGTCCGGCGACGGGCCGCCCTTTTGCTTGTGGGGGGCGGCGCCAAGCTTGTGCGGACCCGCGAAACATGATCAGCAATGCGGATGGCAAAAGATGATCTGCGCCGGCGCGCGGCCTTCACACGCGAGGTCTACGAGAAGAACGCCAGACGCTTTGACGCCGAGCGCGACAAAAGCCTGATCGAACGCGCTTGGCTCGATCGCTTTTGCGCGTTGCTGCCGCCCGGCGCGAGCGTGCTGGATGCAGGCTGCGGCACTGGCGAACCGATCGCCCGAGACTTGATTGTGCGCGGCTACCGCGTCACCGGCGTGGATTTTGCCGCGGCCATGCTCGACATCGCCCGCGCGCGGCACCCGGAGGCCCGCTGGGTCGAGGCCGATATGCGCGACCTCGTGCTCGACGCCACATTTGACGGCATCATCGCCTGGCACAGTTTCTTCCACCTGACCCCGGAGGAGCAGGAGCGCGCGCTTGCCCGGCTGGCGGCGCATCTGAGTGAGAACGGCGTGATGATGCTGACCGTCGGGCCGGGGGCCGGCGAAGTGCTCGGGCGTGTGGGCGATGACGTGATCTACCACGCCAGCTTGACCCGCGAGCATTATCAACGGCTGCTCGGCGACGCGGGTATGGAGGTGATTGCGTTCGTACCCAATGACAGCCGATGCGGCGGCGCGACGGTGCTGCTCGCACAGAGGACGCCCTTGCCCTGATCTCCTTCAAGGCTGTGCGCGAGAGCGATAGCTAAAGCACGAGGATCGGCACGGCCAGCGAAATCACGATCAATGCGAGGGCCATATAGCTTGTCAGTCCGAGCTTCTCCAGATACTCGGGCGCGTCGATGACGGCTGTGCGGATCGCGGGGATCAACAGTAACAGCCCGAGCAGCCCCAGCACATAAAGCCCCACAGGCGGAAACGGGTAAACGCACCGACAGCCGGTCGGGTCGACATACATCAATCCAACCAGCGTGCCGGCGACCAGAAACACGATGAAGGACAGGATGCCGAGCGCGATTATCAAGGCAAAGCGGGCGTAATCCGCCAGCGTCATGCTCACCTCCCCCGAATGAGGGGAAGACTAAACGGCATTCGTCTAAATTTATTGCTAACGTCTTCATCAGGGTTAATAAAAAGTTAAGGCGCGGCAGTCATGCTGCCTTCCATTTGATCGAACAGCCCATTGACGGTGTTTGATCCGCCGGGCCGTGGCCAGTCTGCGCTACCTGTTTCATGGCCTCGAACAGCTCCCTTCGCGCGTCAGGCGCC
Organism: uncultured Hyphomicrobiaceae bacterium; assembly: GCA_964450925.1. Taxonomy (GTDB): domain Bacteria; phylum Pseudomonadota; class Alphaproteobacteria; order Rhizobiales; family Rhodomicrobiaceae; genus Dichotomicrobium. The sequence continues at coordinate 3,184 of CAYVFK010000228.1, forward strand.
GCGGGCTGCGCGCCGCTCTCGTCGAGCCGACCGCGATATT
>CAYVFK010000229.1:0-3204 GCA_964450925.1 uncultured Hyphomicrobiaceae bacterium
AGGAACACGAAGGCCAGCCGCAACTCTGCCAGCCTTTGCGCGAGCGCGGTCATGCCCCACTGACCCCGGCCTCGTCAAAGGTCGCCATACCGTTATGGCAGGCCAGGGCCGCACGCACCACGCCAAGCGCCAGCGCCGCCCCGGTCCCTTCGCCCAGCCGCATGTCGAAATCGAGCACCGGGCGCTTGCCCAGCGCCTGAAGCAGCCGGCGGTGGCCCGGCTCCGCGCTGACATGGCCGATCAGAGCGTGATCGAGCAGCCGCTCATCGACCGCGTGCAGCACCGCTGCCGCAGCGGTGCAAATGAACCCGTCAAGCAGGACGGGGATACGCCGCGCTCGCGCCGCCAGCACCGCGCCGCAGATCGCCGCCTGTTCGCGCCCGCCGAAGGTGCACAGCACGCTGACGGCATCGCGCTCAGGGTGTAGCATCAGCCCGGCCTCGATCGCAGCGACCTTGCGTGCCATGCCGGTATCATCCGCGCCCGCGCCAGGGCCGACCCAGTCCTCCGCGCGCCCGCCGAACAGCGCGCAAGCGAGCGCCGCCGCGATCGTTGAGTTGCCAATGCCCATCTCGCCCAGAATGAGAATATCGGCCTGCGTATCCACGGCGTCCGCGCCGCGGTTGAGCGCGTCGAGACATTCGGCCTCGCTCATCGCCGGTTCGGCGGTGAAATCGCCCGTCGGCTTGTCCAGATCGAGCGGGATAACCGAAAGCTCGGCCCCGTTCACGGCGCAAAGCTGGTTGATCGCCGCGCCGCCCGCGCGGAAGTTCTGGACCATCTGGGCAGTCACGGTCTGCGGGAACGGATTGACGCCCTGCGCGCAGATGCCGTGATTTCCCGCGAATACAAGAGCTTGCGCGCGGACGATTGCCGGGCGCGGCGTACCACGCCAGCTGGCCATGAACACAGCCAGGTCCTCCAGCAATCCCAGCGAGCCAGGCGGCTTGGTCAGCGTGTCCTGCCGCGTGCGGGCGGCTTGGGCTGCCGCGGCGTCGGATGTCGGCAGCTTATCAACCAGCCCGGCGAGGTCATCGAGGCTGGCCAGGCTAAACGTCGTGGTCATTTGGCTTCACCTTTACGGGTATGCCTGACACGGTCAGGTAAACGTCATCCACGGCTGCGGCGATCATCTGGTTGAGCTGCCCCGCGGCGTCGCGGTAGGCGCGGGCGAGGGCGTTTTCGGGCACGATGCCGCTACCGACCTCGTTGGTGACGATGACGACCGGCGCCGTCTGGCGTGGGATTGCCTCGGCCAGCGCGCGCCCTTCGGCCTGCCAGTCGCGCTGCGATAGCATCAGGTTGCTGAGCCACAGCGTTAGGCAATCGACGAGACGCGGGGACTCGCCGTCTGTTGCTTTCAATGCGCCGACCAGATCGATTGGGGCTTCGCGCGTCGTCCAGCCCTCGCCACGCCGCGCGCGGTGCGCTTCGATGCGCGCGGCCATTTCTGCGTCATGCGCCTCGGCGGTGGCAATGTAGACGGTATGCGGCCCCAGCGTCTGGGCCAGCCGCTCGGCAAAGGCGCTCTTGCCCGATCGCGCGCCGCCCGTCACGAGTATCGACTTCGACATGGTTTCATGACAAAGCAGAATCTGCGAGCAAAGGGAAGATCGCGTGTCTATCGAACCGTTGCAGCCGGGGCTTTTGTTGATCCGCCATGCGCCGTCACGGCCGCCAGGTCGGCTTTACGGCCGCGCGGATGCGCGCGCGCGAACCGATGGCGAGCCGGGGATCGCGGCGCTGCGCGGATTGCTGCGCAGGGTCGAGCGGCGCGTGAGCAGCCCGGCGCGGCGCTGCGTGGAGACGGCAGCGGCGATCTGGCCCGATGGACCGCCGCCGGGCGTGGATGCGCGATTGTGGGAACAGGACTTTGGGGAATGGGACGGCAAGCCGTTCACCGAAATCCCCGATCTCGGACCGCTGCCGCCTGAGCAGCTTGCCGCGCACCGCCCGCCCGGCGGTGAGAGCTTCGATGATCTTGTGCGCCGCGCTGCGCCGGCGCTGCGGGAAATCGCCGAAGCCCATCGTGATGCGCCGATAGCCATCATCGCGCACGCAGGGACTATCCGGGCCGCGTTGGCTCTGGCGCTTGGTGCGAACGGCCCGGCGCTCGCCTTCGAGATCGCCCCACTGTCGGTGACGCGCCTGCGGCTGTTGGCCGGCGGCGGCTTCTCGATCGGCTGCACGAATTGGCGTCCGGCATGACGATGGCCGCCGCGATGCTTGTCGCGCTCGCGCTGGACGCCGTGGTCGGCTGGCCGGATAGGTTTTATGCACGGATCGGCCACCCGGTGACATGGCTCGGCGCGCTGATCGACGGGCTGGATAAGCGGTTCAACCGCGAGGTGTGGCGCGGGCGCACGCGCCGGCTGGCCGGGGCTGGCGTCGCGATCGCCGTTACGGCGCTGACTATCGCAATCGGCGCAGGGCTTCAGGCGCTCGCACCTGAAGGCGGGGCGAGCGTCCTGCTTGTCGGCGTGCTGGCCTGGCCGCTCGTTGCCGCGCGGTCGATGTACGATCACGTCGCGGATGTCGCCCGTCCGCTGGCGGCCGATGATATGGATGGCGCGCGCAAGGCCGTGTCGATGATCGTCGGGCGCGACCCGAGCCTGCTCGACGCCGGGGGCATCCGCCGTGCCACGCTGGAAAGCCTCGCGGAGAATACCTCGGACGGGATTGTCGCACCCCTGTTCTATGGCGTTATCTTTGGCCTGCCGGGTATCATGGCGTACAAAGCGATCAACACGCTGGATTCCATGATTGGCCACCGCAACGAACGCCACGGAGATTTCGGCTGGGCCGCCGCGCGGCTCGATGACGCCGTGAACCTGATCCCTGCGCGGCTGACAGGCTTCATCTTCGCGCTGATTTGGCGCAAGCCCGGAACAGCGCTGCGTGTGATGTGGCGCGACGCTTCAAACCATCGCTCGCCCAATGCGGGCTGGCCCGAGGCGGCGTTGGCCGGGGCGTTGGACGTGAGGCTGTCGGGTCCACGCATCTATGGCGACCACGTGGCGGACGAGCCGTGGCTGAACGGCGGAGCGGGTGATCCGACCGATGGCGACCTGGCGGACGGACTTGCGCTCTTCCGTCGGGCAATGTTCGCGGTGGCCGCACTGCTGGCGGTCCTGGCGCTGATTTGAGACACGACATGCGCGATCACGGCGGCAATCTGGACGCGGCAATGGCGCGCTTTGGCGG
>CAYVFK010000230.1:0-1701 GCA_964450925.1 uncultured Hyphomicrobiaceae bacterium
GCGCCGTTTTCGGCCGCAATCGGCTCCAGCACCGCGAGGACCTTTTGCAGACGCTCCGGCTCATTGCCCTCCCAGTCCTTCTGCGGCGCAAGACGGATGCGCGCGCCATTCGCGCCGCCGCGCATGTCGGACTGGCGGAAGGTGCGGGCGCTGTCCCAGGCGGTGGCGACCATTTCGGCGACGGACAGCCCGGCATCGGCGATCTTCGCCTTGACGGCGGCGACGTCATAGTCCGTGCGGCCGGCCGGAACCGGGTCCTGCCAGATCAGGTCCTCCTGCGGCACTTCCGGGCCGAACCAGCGCGCCTTCGGCCCCATGTCGCGGTGGGTCAGTTTGAACCAGGCGCGGGCGAAGGTGTCCTGGAAGTAAGCGGGGTCTTGCCGGAACTTCTCCATATAGTGCCGGTAGGAGGGGTCCACCTTCATCGCCATGTCGGCGTCGGTCATGATCGGGTTGTAACGGATCGAGGGGTCCTCGACGTCGACCGGCTTGTCCTCCTCGGCGATGTCTACCGGCTCCCACTGCCAGGCGCCGGCTGGGGACTTCTTCAGCTCCCACTCGTGGTCGAGAAGCATCGAGAAATAACCCTGGTCGAACTTCGTCGGGTGGGTCGTCCACGCGCCCTCAATGCCGCTGGTCACCGTGTCACGGCCAATGCCGCGTGCGTGATGGTTCATCCAGCCAAAGCCCTGTTCCTCGACGTCGGCCGCCTCCGGCTCGGCGCCAAGCAGCGCGGCATCGCCATTGCCGTGGCACTTGCCGACGGTGTGGCCCCCAGCGGTGAGCGCGGCGGTCTCTTCATCGTTCATCGCCATACGGGCGAAAGTCTCGCGCACCTGCCCCGCGGTCTTCATCGGGTCGGGCTGGCCGTTCACACCCTCAGGATTGACGTAGATGAGGCCCATTTGCACTGCGGCCAGCGGGTTTTCCATCGTCGCCGGATTGGCAACGTCCTCGTAGCGGCTGTCGGACGGGGCGAGCCATTCCTTCTCGCTGCCCCAGTAGACGTCCTTTTCGGGGTGCCAGATGTCCTCGCGGCCGAAGGCAAAGCCGTAGGTCTTCAGCCCCATCGACTCATAGGCGACGTTGCCAGCCAGCAGGATGAGATCGGCCCAGGAGACCTTGTTGCCGTACTTCTTCTTGATCGGCCAGAGCAGCCTGCGAGCCTTGTCGAGGTTGGTGTTGTCCGGCCAGGAGTTTAGCGGGGCGAAGCGCTGGTTCCCGGTGCCGCCGCCGCCGCGGCCGTCAGCCACGCGGTAGGAGCCTGCGGCATGCCAAGCCATGCGGATCATCAGGCCGCCATAGTGACCCCAGTCCGCCGGCCACCACGCCTGGCTGTCGGTCATCAGGGCGCGGAGGTCGGCCTTCAGCGCGTCGACGTCCAGCTCCTTCAGCGCCTCACGATAGCTGAAGCCCTTCAGCGGGTCGGTCTTCTTGTCGTGCTGATGGAGGATGTCCAGGTTCAGCGCGTTCGGCCACCATTCCATGACGCCCGCACCGCTTGCTGTGATGGCGCCATGCATGACCGGGCAACCGCCGGCCTCAGGATTTTTCGCGTCCATATCTATCTCCGTGTTGCGCGTCTGCATGATTTCTCATGATCATCATGCGGGTCCGCAGGCACGTCAATGTGCGCCGCGCCTGGCCACGAATCCTATTCGTCGCGGCATGGGACGACGGGGTCGCTGTGCGCACCTTCCT
>CAYVFK010000230.1:1801-3189 GCA_964450925.1 uncultured Hyphomicrobiaceae bacterium
CACGAATCCTATTCGTCGCGGCATGGGACGACGGGGTCGCTGTGCGCACCTTCCTTGCGACAGCGTCTGCGAACCTGCGCAACGTTGTTGATAACAGGCCATGTTGATCAGGTAAATTTGCATTTTGTGATCACGACGATAAGATTTCCTTATGTCCATTAGCCTCAAGCAACTCCGCTATTTCGATGCGCTCGCCCGGCACAACCACTTCGGGCGGGCGGCGGAGGCCTGCGCGATCTCGCAGCCCGCGTTGTCCATGCAGATCAAGGAGTTGGAGGACGCGCTGGGGGCGGTTCTGGTCGAGCGTGATGCGCGACAGGTCCGTTTGACGCGGTTCGGAGAAGAGGCAAGCGTGCGTGCGCGCGATATTCTGCGGCTTGTGGACGAACTCGGCGATCTGGCCCGCGCCTCACGCGATCGGCTGGTCGGCCGGCTGCGCATCGGGGTGATCCCCACGATCGCGCCCTATCTGCTGCCAGCTATGATCAGCGGCCTCACCCGCGCCGCGCCCGAACTCGACATTCATGTCCGCGAGACAGTGACGCCGCGGTTAATCGAGGAACTGAGCGAAGGGCGGCTCGATACGGCCATCGTCGCGCTGCCGGTATCCGAGCCATCGCTGAGCGAAGTTGCGCTCTTCACCGAGAATTTCCTTCTCGTTCGCCCCGCTACGCAAGCCGAAGCGCCAGTGCCGGACAGCGAGACCCTCAGCGGCGAACGGCTGTTGCTGCTCGAAGAGGGGCACTGCTTTCGCGATCAGGCGCTCTCCTTCTGCAAGTTGCAATCGACCCGCCCACGTGAAGTGCTGGACGCCAGCTCGCTTTCGACGCTCGTGCAGATGGTGAGCGCGGGCATCGGCGTGACGCTGATCCCGGAGATGGCGGTCGGCGTGGAAACCCGCTCAGCCCGCGTCGCCCTCGCGCGTTTTGCCGATCCGCAGCCAGCGCGCACGGTCGGCATGGTTTGGCGCAAAACCAGCCCGCTTGCCAGTCAGCTCGGGCAGATCGCCGAAATTGTCCGCCAATCAGCCGAAGTCTTGCTGCGAGCCAGCATCGCCGACCAAGTGCAATCGGAAGATCGGAACAACGGAGCCCTGAGGCGGCCAGAGGCCCGATGAGCCTGGCGCGCCGGTTGCCCTCGCCATCACACCCAGCGTTTGCGACGCCGATAGACTTTCCGGCTGCGAAAGCTCTCTCGCCCCTGGGACGACATGCCGAGGTAGAATTCCTTCACATCCGGATTTTCCGCAAGCCGCTGCGCCGGACCGTCGAGCATAATGCGCCCACTCTCAAGGATGTAGCCGTAGGTGGCATATTTGAGCGCGACCGAGGTGTTCTGCTCGGCGAGCAGGATGCTGACGCCTTCCTTCTCGTTGAGATCGCGCACGA
>CAYVFK010000231.1:0-3189 GCA_964450925.1 uncultured Hyphomicrobiaceae bacterium
CGTTCCGCTCGCTGGGGCTGGACCGGCGCGCGGCGCTGTGGCAGGTACGCCAGCTTGGCAAGGCGCGCGAACTGCCGCTGTTCGCCCGCGCGGAGACCCGCGAGCAGGGGCCGGAGCCGGAAGTTGCGCTTCCGCCGATGCCGCTGAATGAGCATGTCATCGCTGATTACCAGAGCCTCAGCCTATCGCTGAAGGCCCATCCACTGGAGTTTCTGCGCGGCGCGCTCAACAAACGCGGTGTGATGAGCGCGGCGGGCCTGCAAGAGATGCGAAACGGTGCGCCAGCGTCGGTCGCAGGCCTCGTGCTGGTGCGCCAGCGCCCTGGCACCGCGCAGGGCGTGATTTTCATGACGCTGGAGGATGAGACGGCTTCGGCGAATGTCGTAGTCTGGCCGAGCGTGTTCGAGGCGCAGCGCAGCGTGGTGATGGGCGCGCGGCTAATGCTGGTGCACGGGTCGGTGCAGGCGAAGGAAGGGGTAATCCACCTGATCGCGCGGCGGCTGGAGGACCACACCAGCGCGCTGATGGCGCTCGCCGGGCATGGAGGACCTGTGACCATGCCGCTCGCCCACGCCGACGAGGTGCGCAAACCGATCGACACGCAGAACCCTCGCGCACATCCGCGCAATGTGCGTGTCGTGCCGAAGTCCCGCGACTTCCATTGACGCGGCTCAACTTCTAACGCGCACCTCTCTACGTCATGCCCGTGCTTGGCACGGGCATCCATTTACGGCGCGCCTGCATTCCTTGCATGGATTGCCGGGTCAAGCCCGGCAAAGACGAATGATACAGCTCATCGCGCCATGCGCTACAAATGTCCCATCAGCACGAGCAGCATCACCACCGCCGCGTTCATCTGCGCGGACACCGACACATAGCCGAGCGGCACCACGCGCACGCGCTGAACCTGAACCTCACGCTTGACCCGCGCCGGCGCATCCGCTGGCCGGCCACGCACCCAGCGCCAGACATAACCGACCCCGGCGCGCGCATAGCGCACCATCGCCATCGAGCCCTGCACCGCGCTGCGATAGCGCAGCGCCAGCACGATCCACGCCACAAGCCCGGCCCAGACCAACGTCGAAATCAGATCGCGGATAATGAACCACGCCAGCGACCAGACCAGCCAGAGCACGTAGCTGAACAGCCACCACACCAGCGCCAGAATTTCGCCAAGCGTTTCCATGCCACCATCCTCCCGCGCCGCTGCCCCGACGCACTTGCCATCCCGAGCGCCGCGAAGATAAGGCGTAAGGATCGCCGAGTCGTGGTGAATTTTAGAGCGCATTCCCCAAAGTGGGAACCGATTTTTGGATAAAAATGCGCGTCAAATCAGATATTTAGAGCTGTTTTATAGTTCAGTCCGAACGAAAATCGCTCTGGCTGAAGCGTATGCGTTTCACGCGCGGTGGTAGGGGTGGCCGGCGAGGATGGTCGCAGCCCGATACAGCTGCTCGGCCAGCACGATGCGCGCCAACCCGTGGGGCAAAGTGATTCGCCCGAGCGAGAGCGTCAAATCGGCCACGCCCGCAACTGCCTCACCATGACCGTCGGGTCCGCCGATCAAAAAGCAGCTCCGGGGAACGCCCCCATCGCGCCAAGCCCCCATCAGCGCGGCAAACTCCTCGCTGGCGAGCTGTTCGCCCTCGACATCCAGCGCGACCACTTTCGCCTGCGTTGGGACCCGCGCCAGCATCGCGCTAGCCTCCTCCGCGCGACGCCCGGCGGCGCTTTCCTTTCGGCTTTCGCCAAGCTCAATCTGTTCGACCGGCCCGAAGCCAATGCCGCCGCCCACGCGATCGAACCGGGAGACGTAGCGCTCGGCCAGCCCGCGTTCGGCTTTATCCTTCAGGCGTCCAACGGCAATCAGGCTGACGCGCATGGCCCGCCTCGCCGGCGCGCTTGCTCACGCAGAATGCGCGCCATCAGGGCGATCAGCCAGCCACATCTTTTCGAGATTGTAGAATTCGCGCACTTCCGGCTGGAACAGATGCACAATCACCGCGCCAGCGTCGATCAGCACCCAGTCGCATTTGGGCATGCCTTCAACCGACACGTCCCGCACATCCATTTCTTTGAGATGCTTGACGAGATTGTCGGCAATCGCGCCGACGTGCCGTTCGGATCGACCCGAGGCGACCACCATGTAGTCGCCGATCACGGTTTTCCCCGAGAGATCGATCGTTACCACCTCCTCGGCTTTCGAGTCCTCCAGAGAGGACTGAACGATCTCCAGCAAAGCCGCCGGGCCCACGCTGCCTTGCGCGGGTTCGACGTGATGAGGCGCGCCGCGCGAGGCGCCCTCCGCTGATGTCGGCATGAGCAGCTTGATGTCCCTCCATCCAAGACCATGCAGAGCCGGCCATCCGGCGTGTCAGGCCTGCCCGAAGAACGCGGTCACGACCGACTCGGTCTGTGACATTTTCGCCTTCTACTTCGAAATGTGCATGAATCGATCGCGGAATTCAATCCCCGGCAACGTCCATTGATGCACCATCGGCGCGGCGCTGTCGGCGCAATTGCGTTGAGGAGATGTCAGCCAGCGGAATTGTCAGGTATGTCCAGGCGGGCGGATGCAACCTCGCGAGCGCGCCAGCTTGCGCCTCGTCGATGCGCGCGCCTGCAAAGCTTATCGCCGCGGGCGAGGCCATCGCGCGGAACCGAAAGCCAGGCCGGTCCAGTACCGCGATGGGCAGACCGCGCATGATGCCGCGCCATTCCTGCCAGCGATGGAAGCTCGCCAGATTGTCGCCGCCCATGATCCAGACGAAGCGCACGCCTGGGAAGCGCCGGTGCAGGAAATCGAGCGTCCGCGCGGTGTAAGCGGTCGGCAGCGTGCCCTCGAAGCCCGTTACCCGGATGCGTGGATGCTCAATGATCCGCTGGGTCGCGCTCAAGCGCTCGGATAGAGCGGCCAGGTCGCCACGCTCTTTGATCGGGTTGCCCGGCGTCACGACCAGCCAGACCTGATCTAGCCCGAGCCGGCGCAGTGCGGTCTCGGCGATATGGCGATGGCCCTTGTGCGGCGGGTTGAACGACCCGCCAAGCAGCCCGATGCGCATACCCGGCAAGGCCGGCGGCGGTCCCAGCGTCTCGCGATTGAAGCGGAGCCCGGCGGCAGCCGCTTCCACCTCCCCGACCAGCTTCATGCTCGTATCCGCTGTCTGCTCATGGCGTCACACCGGGCGG
>CAYVFK010000232.1:0-3157 GCA_964450925.1 uncultured Hyphomicrobiaceae bacterium
CAGTCCCATTGATAGTCCTCCCAATGCTCCTGCTTTTTAGAGCGCATTCCGAAAAGCCTGTCCCGCCCCGGACCCAGTTCTCGGAAAAAAATGCGCGTCAAGTCAGTTCATGAGAGCGAATTTTCGTTTCAGTCAGAACGAAGATCGCTCTAATGAGACATTACCGTCGGCACCTTGACGGCTCCAAGCATATCCCGCGACATACCCCCGAACACCAGCTCGCGAAAACGCGAATGGCCATAGCACCCCATGACCATCAGATCGGCGCCGTCTTCGTCCAGACGCGTGCCGAGGTAATCGCTTGCGGATCGGTTCCCAATATCGACGGCGTCGACCTTTGCGTGGAGACCGTGCCGGCCCAGATTGGCGGCTAGGTGACCCGCGTGCTCCTCGCCCTCGCGCCGGGCGTCAGCACCGCTTGCGAGCGTGAGTATGGTAATGGCCTCGGCCTCTTTCATCAGAGGGAGCGAATCGAACACCGCGCGCGCGGCCTGCGGTGAGTTGTTCCATGCGATGAGCACACGCTTCGGCGGAGTCTGCAAGGCCTGCCCCGTCGGTAGGATCAGCACCGGACGGCCGCCTTCCAGGATGAGCCGTTCAGGCAGGTCCAGCGTGGTCACATCGACACTCGACGGATCGACCTGAGGGCACAGCACAAGGTCGGCGCTCACCGCGTCTTCAATGATGCGACCTGGTAAAGAGCTGTATTCCACGCTTCCGGAGCGCCATTCCGCGCTGACATTTTCATCAGCCATACGCGCCTTGAAGCTCTCCTCCAGCTTCTTGGAGCGCTCGCGCAGCGGCTTGCGCATCTGCTCGATGACATCCGGCGGCATGGCGATCGCCACCTCGCCGTAAGCCGGGTAGTAGGCAGCTTCCAGGTGCAGGCCGATAACATGCACCCCATGCGCCCTGGCTAGCGCCACGGCGCCGTTCAACACGGGTTCGCAAAGCTCTTCGGACGGGAGATAGGCAAGGACGGTCTTGATGGTCATGAGGCGCTCCCTTGAGTGTGCTGTTATGCACCACAGTATACCATCATGATTAGGTGGACGCGTCTCGGCCTTGATGTCTGTCAACCGCGAAATGCACGGACGCAGCAACTCGGTTATACGCCGCGTCCGCACAAGGCGTTTTAGCCGCTCCTGACCTCGATCTTGCGGGTGCGTTTCTCAGCTTCGGCTGACCGGGGCACCGAAATCTTGAGCACGCCGTTTTCGAAGCTCGCCTCGACCTTGTCCTGATCCGGCTCGAAGGGGATTGCGAACCGGCGCATGAGGGTCCCTGAAGCCCGCTCGACGACGTGGTAACGCTCGTCCTCGCCGCCTTCTTCCTTCTCCTGTTTATGCTCGGCCTTGAGGGTGAGGATGCCCTCACTGAGGTCCAGTTCGATATCCTTCTGATCAACGCCGGGCAGCTCGGCGGTGATCTCCAGACCGTTTTCCTTTTCCCCGACATTCACACGCGGAGAGATAACGCCTTCGGGCAGCGACGCCGCCGGCGTCCCAAAGCCACGCATGAAATCATCAAAGACCCGGTCCATCTCCCTGCGCATGAGCGCGAAGGGATCATCATTACGCGTGCGGCGAACATCGGTTCCACGATTACTCGGCATGAGTGGATTCCAAACCATGAACATCCCTCAATTCGATTGCTATGACAACTGCTCAACGCAGCATTCGCGATTTCGTTCCAAGCATCCGGATTTCCAATACGCTGCCGGCAGCCGGTGCTCCGCTGGCCGAGGCCACGGTTAACAAACCAAAGATGGCCTTGCACGCGGGGGGCGATCGCGCGAGCGTGCATCCATGCAATCCAAGATGAAAAAAGCTGGGCTGCGGCTGCGCGTGTTCCTCGATCCCGACATCGCCATTGGGCCGGGCAAGGCGGAGATCTTGGAGGGCATCCGCGAGACCGGCTCAATCGCGGCTGCCGGACGGCGCATGAACATGAGCTATAAGCGCGCCTGGATGCTGGTCGACACGATGAACAAGTGCTTCAGCGAGCCGCTGGTCGAGACCAGCCGGGGCGGACGCAGCCAAGGGGGGGCGCGCCTGACGGAAACCGGCGAGACCGTTCTTGCGCGCTACCGCAGGATGGAGGCAAAAGCGGCCGAGGCAGTGGAGGACGAGATGCGGGAGATGCGCGCGCTGCTGCGCGATATGTCCGACCAGAAATAACGTTGCGGTTCGTGTTGTCGGGCGATATGTTTTGAATGTCATAACGTACGCGCCCGCCTCGGAGTTGACCCGCCATGCCAACCACCAAACGGTTTCTGCGCACCGCGCTGTGCGGATCTTGCGTGGGGCTGATCGCCGTTTTGGCAGCCTGCATGCCATCGCGCGCCGGCGAAGCGCTCATTGCCGTTGCCGCGAACTTTGCGGAAGTGACTGAAGAACTGGAGACGTTGTTCGAGACAAGGACCAACCATACAATCACGATTACCTCCGGCTCGACCGGAAAACTCTACGCTCAGATTAAACAGGGCGCGCCATTCGATATCCTGATGGCTGCGGATCAGGCCCGGCCCGAGCGCCTCGAATCAGAAGGCGACGCCGTGCCCGGTTCGCGCTTCACCTACGCCATTGGCCGGCTCGTCCTGTGGAGCCCGGATGCGCAGCGCATCAGCGGCGACGGGATTGCCGTGCTGGAAGCCGCCGACTTCGATTACTTGGCGATCGCGAACCCGGACCTCGCGCCCTATGGCCTCGCCGCGAAACAGGCACTGCAAAATTTCGGCCTTTGGGATTCGCTGCAGCTGAAACTCGTCATGGGCCAGAACATCGGCCAGACCTTCTCCATGGTCGCAACGGGCAACGCCCAACTTGGCCTCGTGGCGAAATCCTATGCGCTCAGCACGCGCAACCAAACGCCGGGCAGCATGTGGGACGTGCCCGCCAACGCGCATGAGCCGATCCGCCAGGGCGCCGTCACCCTGAAGCGCGCCGCCGACAACCCGGCCGCGCAAGCCTTCGCCGAGTTCCTGCGCTCTGATGCAGCGCGCGAGGTGATCACCCGGTTCGGCTATACGGTGGAGTGAGCCGATGGACCTTCCTGATCTCGGACCGCTCTGGCTCACGATCCGCCTTGCCGCAGTGACGACCGTGATCCTGCTCATCATCGGCACACCGCTGGCCTGGTGGCTGGCCTTCACGCG
>CAYVFK010000233.1:0-3147 GCA_964450925.1 uncultured Hyphomicrobiaceae bacterium
GCACCGGTCTGGGGGACCGGGGGTCGTGGGTTCGAATCCCGCCGCTCCGACCACTCATTCGTGAAAATATTCGGGAACATTTGCGTGGCTGGTTCGCGTCCCACGTCGAATGTGTCTTGCCGTCGGTGTTTTTTCACTTGTCCTGTAATTTTTAACACGATAAGTTAACCGCTCGTGGCATCCGTGGGCGATACAGGGTTGATGGGGGTCGATCCTGTAACTGGCAGATTGGCCAATCGTCCACGAGTGCTTTCTTCAATCGGGCTAGTTTTCACCCCTACGGGCACGTAATGAGTAGGAAGGGGCACACCATGACTCATAAGAATAACAACCAATTTTCGCTTGTGAATGCAGCGCTTGTTCTGGGTATCGCGGCGGGGGGCATGTCGATTGCAGTCAGCTCTGCCCACGCGCAAGCCACGGGAGCTCAGTCGAGTGTCATGATCCAGGCCACCGTGCCGAGCATGTGTGCATTCGACAGCCATTTCGATACGAATGTTCAGCTCGCACTGCTTCCAAACGGCAAGCCAGACAGTGATCAAACAGTCGAGACCAGTGCTCAGGTGACATGCAATGCACCAGCCAGTGTCGAGTTGCGCTCCTCCAATGAGCGTATGATGCGTGTGCCGCCCCCGCAACAGCTCAGCGATCCGTATGTGACGTCATTCGATTACACAGCAACGTTGCTGCACGACACTACCCACCTGTTGGAGCTCAACACCGAAAACGGCGCGACTGCGACAGCTGCTTCAGCCTTCTCAGACATGCCGACGGAAGCCGCTTTGAAGCTTCAGATCGTTCCCCACCTCGTGGCGGGGGTCCTTCAATCCGGCTTGTACCAAGATGAGATCACCGTTCTCATCATCCCCGAGTAAGAGCATGTGAAGCCACGATCAGGAGGGGCGGGCTGCGACATACCAAATCGTAGCTCTCTCCCCGCCAAGACATGCCGCAAAAGCCAGCACAAGCTGTAATCCGTACGGCGGCGCGCCCGCGGTGCGAGTGCAACGGCTTGTCCCGTGAAAACTGGTACGCGGCTTACTGAAACCTCTCAACGTAGCGCGAATTGGTGAACAGGCCGCGTGCTCGCGTGGTTGTTCCGCTTCGAAGCGCAGACCAACTCTTCATTTCTGGTGGTAGCGCGAGCCACGGCCGAGGACTTAGTGATGGATGTACCGCGTCGTCTCAAAACCAAAAATCTTGTGGCAGGCCAGAGGCTTGCCCGACAGCCGGTTGCCCTGAGCCAGCTCGTCGCGCTGATCCTGGCTTGTTTCGGACTGCTCATGATGCCTGGGCTCGGCCTTCCGCGCGCTCATGCCATAGGCGTCAGCCCGGTCTACCTCGATATGGCGTCTGCTGGTCCACGCAGTCGGGCGGACATCCGCGTCATAAACCGCTCCGACCAGCCCCTCCCAATTGAGGCCGTCGTGTCGAGCGTAACGCATGACGCTCAGGGCCGGCCGATCGTCGAACGCAATGAGGCGGATTTTCTCGTGCTCCCGATGCAAGCGATGCTGCCGCCGGGCGGTAGCCAGATCCTCAAGGTCCAGTGGCTGGGTGATCCCCTGATCGAAGAAAGCCGCGCCTACCGAATCTCGGTCAATCAACTGCCAGTGACCGTGCCGGGCGGCGATGCGGCGATCCAAATCTTGATGAACCTCGCTGTCATTGTCCATGTCGCGCCACCGCAAGGCGTGCCCTCGCTGGAATTGATCGGCCAGGGCACCGCGCGCGGGCGCGGCGGGGAACGCCACCCCACGGTGACGGTGCGCAATCCCTCCAAGGTGCATGCCCGTTTGCCCGACGCCACGCTTCGACTGAGCAGCGGCGGCTGGTCCAAGGTCTTGCCCCCGCAGACACTCGACACGCTGTTGGGCATCGGCGCGGTGATGCCGGGCCAGACGCGGACATTTCAACTCCCGGTGGCGCTGCCAGAGACAGTCCAAACCTTGCAGGCCCAGCTTGATTACCAGCCGCCAAACAAGCGGTAGGTCACGATAAAGGCGGGGTTGAACACCCGAGAGAGGCTCGCAATGCTGCGGCAGCAGGCACATCGCGGGATATGGGTATTGGCGCTCGCCGGTATCATGATGATCGCAGCCACGCCGCCCGCTTGGCCCGCCGGGCCGGTGGTCTCGGCCGCACCCCAGCCCGAACTCAACCCCACCGATCGCACTTTTTCCCTCCTCGTCGAGTTGCGCGAAGGCGACCGTAAGCTCGGCGAGGCGGCCATCAAGATTGCGCCGGACGACACAATCTCGGTCAACAAGGCGCAATTCGCCAGCGCCTGCGCCTCGCTCTTGCGCGAAGAATTCGCCGCGCAGCTTCGCGCGTTGCCTGCAAAGGACGGGTTCCTCACGCTTTCTGCGCTCAACGCAGCCGGCTTCAAAACCGGCTTCGACTCCGCCACCATGCGCCTCAGTTTCACGCCAGCAGTGAACCAGCGCCCGCGTGGCAGCGTGCGTATTCTGCGCGAACCACTTGCCGGTCCCAAAGCGGAGCGTCCCGCGCGTTTCAGTGGCTATCTCAATCTGCGCGCCGGCGCGGACTATATCAACGCGCCCGCTGATGCTGGCGGCTTCTCCGCCCCGCGGGCCAATCTGGAGGCCGTGCTGCGCTGGGAAGATGTCGTGGTCGAGACTGAAATCAGCTATGACGATAGCGACACCGAGCGTGGACCGCTTGGCAAGGATGCGCTCGCGGGCTTTACCCGGCGCGGCAGCCGCATCGTGCATGATCGCCCTGAGGACGCGCTGCGCCTGCAGGCCGGCGATATCAACCCGCCTGTGACGGGCTTTCAGCGCAACCCAGATCTGTTGGGCATCTCCGTTGAGCGCTCGATGCGCAAACTGCGCCCAAGTGAGAACATCCGGCCCACTGGCGAGCGCTCATTCAGGCTGGCCCGCCCATCGACCGTCAAGGTCGAGTTGAACGGTACGGTTACCCGCCAGCTCCGTCTTGAGCCTGGCGAGTATGATCTAAAGGATCTGCCGCTGCAGTCCGGCGTCAACGACCTCCGGCTGATCATCACCGATGATCTCGGCGAGCAGCGGACGCTGGAGTTTACCTCCTATTTCGACGCGTCGCTGCTGGCCGAGGATATCTATGAATGGGGCTTCGCGGCAGGCGCGCGATCGCGTTTCGAGG
>CAYVFK010000234.1:0-3136 GCA_964450925.1 uncultured Hyphomicrobiaceae bacterium
AGGACGTCGCGAACGGTGACGGCTGTCACGGTTGGAAAGGTCGCGGTGATTTCGCTGATCGCCGCGTTTTCGGCCTGCGCGTTGCGGCCATTTGGCCAGTTCATTGTCGCCAGCACGCGATAGGGCGCGTTTTCCAGCGCGTTCGGGGAAAAGACCATGACGAAATTGATGCTCAGGCGCTCCCAGGCCACCGTGCGCAGATTCGCCACGCGGGCGGTGATCTCGCGGCCCAGCACGTTGACGGTGAGGGTGTCGCCAACCTCGATGCCGAGCTGGCGGGCCAAGTCTACCTCGAACGAGACCAGCGGCTCGCCCTGATGGTCGGGCGTCCACCACTGCCCCTCGATGATCTCGGAGTATTCCGGCGGCTGCCCCGAATATGTGATACCCCGGTCGCCATCCAGCACCCACTGGGCGTCTTGGGGGGCGTCGAGCTCACGCGATGGCGTAGCGTCGATGGCCGTGATCCGTCCGCGCAGCATCGGCGCTGTGCTGAGCTCGGCGGACGGTGCGTTGTTTGAGATGATCCGGCTGAAATCGGCGAACCGCTCCTTGGGGATGCCGAGGAAAAAGTGGCTTGGCGCGTTTTCTGGCAGTTCGGTCTCCAATTCGCCGCGCAGCGACGTGTCGGTCAGCGCGATCATGGTCAGCAGTGCCAATCCGGCGCCCAGCGACAGCGCCAGCGTGATGGTCAGTCCCGACGGTCCGCCAATATTTGACAGCGCCAGCGCCATCTCGGGCTGGCGCGGTCGTGGAGTATGGGCCGCAAGACTGCGGATCAGCCTGCCGACACCGAGGAAGATCACGAACACCGCGGCGACACCAACCACGGTAATCGCGGCGATCAGCCGGACCTCGGACAGCCAGATCGCCAGCCCGGCCAGCGCCAGCGCGCTCGCGACCGAGCCTGCAACGAAAGCGCGCGGCGGCCAGCTCTTCTGCGCGGTAATCTCATCGCGCAGCAATTCGGCAGGGCGAATCTGCCCGGCGCGGCCCAGCGGCCAGAGGATGAAGGCAAGCGCCGTCAGAAGACCATAGGCAGCGGCCAGCAACAGCGCGCTGGGTTGCAATGTGAGATCGATCTGGATCGGCAGCAGGCCGGAAAAGGCGCGGTCCAGCGCAATCGGGATGAGCGTTCCGGCGATCAGTCCGATGCCGATGCCCAGCGCCGCCACCATCAGCACCTGAAGCGCGAAACTCGTAAGCGTCAAGCCGGTGGACGCGCCGATCGCCTTGTAAATCGCGGCAGACTTGCGTTTGCGTGCCACGAAGGCCGAGATCGCGTTTGCCACGCCGATGCCGCCGATCAGCAGCGCTGCCAGCCCGACGAGCGTCAAAAAGCTCGACAGCCGGTTGACCGCGCGGGTGATCTGCGGTGACGGATCGGTGCGGTCGCGCACTTCAAAGCCGCTGTTCTCAAGCTCGCTCGCGATGGCCTCGCGGAATGAAGCGATGCGTTCCTCGCCAGCGCCAGTCGGGAATGCGACACGGTAGCGCCAGTCGATCAGGGTGCCGGGGGCGAGCAGGCCGGTGTCCTGCAAGGTCGGGATGGTTGTCAGCAGCCGCGGGCCGAATGCCGCGCCGCCTGACAGCCGGTCCGGCTCGCTCGCGATCACTCCGGCGATATCCAGCGTGCTCTCGCCTAGCTTGACCTGATCGCCGACCTCAAGATCGAGCCGGTCGAGCAGCCCCTGTTCAACGATTGCTGCGTTTGACTGCGCCAGCGCCTCGCCCAGCGACTGATCGTCCTCAAGCTCCAAACTGCCGTAAAGCGGGTAGGCCCCATCTACCGCTTTGACGCCGACCAGCACCTGCGCGTCACCGTCGGGCCGCAGCGCCATCGCGCGCATGGTCCCGACCTCGCTGACCGTGCCGAAGCGTGAGAAGACGGCCCGCTCGTCATTGGTCGCGCGCCGGTGCACCACCGAGGCCGCCACGTCGCCGCCGAGAATGATCTGCCCTTGCCGCGCGATGCTCTCCTGGAGCGCGCCGGTGACGGTGCCGACCGTAGCGATGGCCGTGACGCCCAGCGCGATGCACAGGATGAACACGTAGAATCCGGACAGCCCACCGCGCAACTCTCGCAAGGCGAGGCGTAGTGAGAGCGGGATGGGCAGCCGAGTGTGCCGGATGGCCGGCGCCGTGGTGGAAACTGTCGTCATATCGCCGCCGCCGTCATCGGGCTTTTCGTGGTCATGCGGCCATCTTCTATACCGACGACGCGGTCACACCGTCCCGCAAGCGCCAGATCATGCGTGATGAGCACCAGCGTCGCGCTGTGGCCCTTTTGCAGAGCGAATAGCATTTCGACGATCGAATCGCCCGTCGTCCCGTCCAGGTTGCCGGTTGGCTCATCGGCGAACAGGATTTTTGGTTCCGGGGCGAGCGCGCGTGCCAGCGCCACACGTTGTTGTTCGCCGCCGGACAGTTCCGCCGGGAAGTGCGTCAAGCGATGATCCAGCCCGACCTCGCCGAGCACGGTCTCCGCGCGGTCAAACGCGTCTGCACGGCCGAGAAATTCAAGCGGCAGCGCGACGTTTTCGATCGCCGTCATGGTGGGGACGAGGTGAAACTGCTGAAATACGATGCCGATATTTTTGCCGCGAATGCGCGCCAGGGCGTCCTCGCCGAGCGCGCTGAAATCATGTCCGGCGACCTGCACCTGGCCGGATGACGCGCGCTCCAGGCCGGTCATAACCATTAAAAGCGTGGACTTGCCAGACCCGCTCGGCCCGACGATGCTGACGAACTCGCCGCTGCCGATCTGAAGATCGACGCCGCGAAGGATGTCCACGCGCCCCGCGCGGCTGGACAGCGAAAGGTGGACGTCCTGCAGGTCAATCACGGGTGGGCGCGCGACAGGGCTTGTTTGTTGCACGGAAGATCGCTCCATATGTCTGTGTCGTGATCTGGTCTTGCGCGCACTGAATGTAAACACTCAGGAGGTGAATATGCGGCGAATGATCAAACTCTGGCCACGCGCGCTTCGCGCAGTTGCTCTCACCATCATGTACGCCGCTCTGATGGCGGCGGTTTGGCCGAACGGCGCGCAAGCGACGCAGGCGCAGGCAGATCAAGACATTGTGATCGTCGCGTTCGGCGACAGCCTGGTGGCGGGTTTTCAGCTCGCGCCGGG
>CAYVFK010000235.1:0-3126 GCA_964450925.1 uncultured Hyphomicrobiaceae bacterium
GATCGTTTCACGTGACTGGAGTTCAGACGTGTGCTCTTCCGATCTGCCCGACGGCTGCTCAGCGCGCGACACTGCACCGGAATATCGTCGCGCGAAAGCAACCAGGCTTCATCCATTTTCGCCAGCACTGTGTCGAAAAAGGCGCGGACCGGACCGCGACCGGCTCCATCGGCCTGCTCGCGTGCAGCGTCATACAGTTGCATTGCTGAAAATGATGCCGCGGCCCAGACCTCCTCGACCGGCGCCGCTTCGATCGTGTGGTGCGGCGCACCCTCGGCGCAGAACTGTAGCAGCGCCCGCGCCGCACAAGCGCAAAGCGCGGGTTGATGCTCGCGCAGCGTCTCATCGTGGCGCGTGACAGCGCGCGCGCGCCAGCGCAGCAGCCGATGAGCGTTTGGCGCCGCCTGTGCCAGCGCCTCATCAATCACGTAATGAGAGCCGGATTGGACGCCGAGCTGCAAGCGGCCGGTGACCAAATCGAGCGCCATGGAACTCCGCGCGTTGGCCAGCGACACGTGGCGTGGCAAGATAGAGCGATTAACGATCCGTAGCAGCGAAATGAGCCGTTCGGCAGGGCGGGCATCTGCAAGTTTGGCGTCTTTGCCGTCGTGCCTCGCAGTTTCGGCTCGTGTTATCATTTGCGGCATCTCTCGGTTGAGGCGTGTTAAAGCGCGCGGAGCGCCTCTTCGAAGCGGGTTTTCATGGCGCGTGCGCGCGCGATTACCAGGCCAACATCGACCGCGCCGCTGGTGACGAGTACGAGCGCATAGGCCGGACGCGTCGGCGAGCGGAGCAACACTAGACAGCTTTCACGCTCCAGGAGCACGACCTCGTCGCCTCCTTCTGCGCCATCACCTCCACCGCTCCACAAACGGTTCAACGCCCCAGCGTGCCCGCCTGAAAACAGGCGTGCTGCGAAGTCGGCCAGGGCGGATGGCTCGACCGCACCGTCTTCGCCAATCTGGCTGGCAAGGACATCGCCGGAGCCCAAATCAATGCAAATGCCGGCGCGCGTATCGGGGATTTGCTGACAACTCTCAACCAGCACATCGACCAGATCTGGGTGGGTCATCAGCAAGTTCCTCGTCTTTCCTGTCCGGGCGAATGGGCCGTGCCGCGCAGGCCATGCGCAATGGCGTCGAGCATTCGGGCTGCCACAAAGCATCTATCTAGGTCCGGAACCCGTGCCCATATCCAACCCGTTTGGGCGAACCCTTCTAACCTGCGCCCGATGAAGTATGTCCGTCGAGTTGGTTCTACTGCGTCCATGGTCGGCTAACAATGCCCGTAACTCCGATCGCCCCCGACGCGCCAGACACCCCGCGACCGGGCATACGGCACCGAAGCCGCCGCCCCCAGCCCGGAATCTGCACCCAGATCGCAATCTTTTGGCTTGACGCCAATGATTCCGGTGACTAGCTTGTGCTGGATTTGATCGCCAGGCGGTAGCCCATGCTCCGGCATGCACCTCTGAATCAGGTGTCGGCTAAACGCTGGTGTAAACAAGCTGAGTAGAATTCGGTCATGATCGCGCGCTCAGGGTGAGCGGCGGTCCTCTGCATTTCGGGTCTCAGCATGCCGCAGCGATGCTGGCGGCGTGCGGCGGGCCGTGCCGGAGTCTGCTCCGTTAAAGCGGACGATTTGTGGAATGCCTACGGTTCAACAGCTGATTCGCAAGCCGCGCCAAGCGCCGGTGAAGCGCAACAAGGTTCCGGCACTAGAGGCCTGCCCGCAGAAGCGCGGCGTGTGCACGCGCGTCTACACGACCACGCCGAAAAAGCCGAATTCGGCGCTGCGCAAGGTCGCGCGCGTGCGGCTGACCAACGGTTATGAAGTGACCAGCTACATCCCCGGCGAAGGGCATAACCTCCAGGAGCATTCCGTTGTGATGATCCGCGGCGGACGTGTGAAGGACCTGCCAGGCGTTCGCTACCACACCATTCGCGGCACTTTGGACACCCAAGGCGTCTCGAAGCGCCGCCAGCGACGTTCGAAATATGGCGCCAAGCGCCCGAAGTAACGCAAATCTGGAGAGTTGATCCGCCGTCTCGCGTTCGCCCAGACCTCCGCGGCGCACGGCTATCAGCCAAGACCTCAGGATACCGTGGTTGCCGGCCAGACATGCCGCTCGCGGCAGAGTCAATGAGAGAGTTGGAGCAGTCGATAGATGTCGCGCCGTCATAGAGCAGAGAAACGCGAGATTACACCTGACGCCCGCTACGGGGATCTGGTGCTCGCCAAGCTGATGAACATTTTGATGTATGACGGCAAGAAATCTGTGGCGGAGCGCATTGTCTACGGCGCGCTGGACCGCGCGGCGGATAGGGCCAAGCGCGATGCGGTCCAGCTGTTCCACGAGGCGCTGGACAATGTGAAGCCCGCCATCGAAGTGCGCTCGCGCCGCGTCGGCGGGGCAACCTATCAGGTGCCGGTCGAGGTGCGCCCGGAGCGCCGACAGGCGCTGGCGATCCGCTGGCTGATCACGGCAGCGCGTGGGCGCAACGAGAACACGATGGAAGAGCGCCTGTCGGGCGAGTTGCTGGATGCAGCGAACAACCGCGGCGCGGCAGTCAAGAAACGCGAGGACACGCATCGCATGGCCGAGGCCAACCGGGCGTTCTCGCATTACCGTTGGTAACAGGTTTTCAAGGATATACGGGGCCGCTGAACGATGGCACGCGAAACACCGCTCGAGAATTACCGCAATATTGGCATCATGGCCCATATTGATGCCGGTAAGACGACGACCACAGAACGCATCCTTTATTACACCGGCAAAAGCCACAAGATCGGCGAAGTGCATGATGGCGCTGCGACGATGGACTGGATGGAGCAGGAGCAGGAGCGCGGTATCACGATCACGTCCGCCGCGACGACCACCTTTTGGGTGCTTCGCGACATGGACGGCAACGAGATCGGCCCGCGCCACCGCGTCAATATCATTGATACACCGGGCCACGTCGACTTCACGATTGAGGTTGAGCGCTCATTGCGCGTGCTGGACAGCGCCATTGCTCTTCTCGACGCCAATGCCGGCGTAGAGCCGCAGACCGAGACGGTTTGGCGCCAGGCCGACAAGTACGAAGTGCCGCGCATGATCTTCGTCAACAAGATGGACAAGCTCGG
>CAYVFK010000236.1:0-3120 GCA_964450925.1 uncultured Hyphomicrobiaceae bacterium
GCGGGGTGGCACAAGCCGCCATATGTTCAGGCCGAATTGCGTGCATCATGAGCGGGTTTGACGATGCGCAGGGCCGGCACGCTTCCCTGGGGGCCGCACAGCCTGCGCTGCCAATACACGAAACCGGGTCGGTCCCGGCGACAGCGCACAAGACCAGCGGCAAGACCGCTAGGCCCCATTATCACGGGCACCGCCAGCGGCTGCGCCAGCGGTTCATGGAGGGCGGGCCGGACGCGCTCCCCGACTATGAGTTGCTCGAACTGATCCTGTTCCGCGCAATCCCGCGCCGCGACACCAAGCCGCTCGCCAAGGAGCTGCTCGCCAAATTCGGTTCGTTCGCCGCCGTGCTCAACGCGACGCCTGGCCGACTGCGGGAGGTTGCGGGTATGGGAGACGCGGTGATCACCGAGCTGAAGCTGGTGCGCGCTGCCTCGCTTCGGCTGCTGAACCGCGAGATCATGGATCGGCCAGTGCTGAGTTCATGGACCCAGGTGATGAATTATTGCCAGGCGGCGATGAGCCACTCAGAGATCGAGCAGTTCCGCATTCTTTTTCTCGACAAGCGAAACCGGCTGATCGCAGATGAAGTGCAGCAGGAAGGCACAGTTGACCACACGCCGGTCTATGTACGTGAAATCATCAAGCGCGCGCTGGAGTTATCTGCAACTGCGCTGGTGCTGGTGCACAACCATCCATCGGGTGACCCGACGCCGTCGCAGGCCGATATCACGATGACCAAGGAGATTGTGGATACCGCCGGGAAGCTCGGCATCGTCGTGCATGATCACATCATTGTCGGGCGAGAGGGCTCGGGCAGCCTGCGCGCGGCCGGGCTGATGTAGGTCCGATCAGGCTGGCGGCGCACCAAACACCAGCACCGCGTTCAGGCCGCCGAACGCAAATGAATTCGACATGGCATAGTTGATTTCATGCGCCCGGCCATCGTTGGGCACATAGTCCAGATCGCACCCATCACCCGGTGCATCGAAGCCGATCGTCGGCGGCGCGAAATTCTCTTCGATTGCCTTGATGCACGCGCTCGCCTCAATGCCACCGCCCGCCCCGAGCGTGTGGCCGGTCATCGATTTTGTTGAGGAGACCAGAAGATCATTGGCTGCGTCGCCGAACACCCGCTTGATCGCGTTGGTTTCGTTGACGTCGTTGATGGCCGTGGCGGTGCCGTGCGCGTTCAAATAGTCGATGTCCGCCGGGCTGAGCTGTGCGTCTTCCAGTGCTAGCCGCATCGCAGCGGTCGGCCCTTCGATGTCCGGATTGACCATATCCCCGGCATCCGCCGTCATGCCAAAGCCGAGCACTTCAGCGAGTATGGTCGCGCCGCGCGCACGTGCGTGCTCCAACTCCTCCAGCACGAGAATGCCGGCACCCTCGGCCAGCACGGTGCCATTGCGCCGCTTCGAGAATGGGTAACAGCCCTCTGGCGAGAGCACGCGCATCGCCTGCCAGGCGCGCATCGAGCCGAAGGTGAGAGCCGCCTCAGAGGCGCCGGCGACGCCCAGATCGGCCGCATTTCCGCGGATAAGTTGG
This sequence comes from uncultured Hyphomicrobiaceae bacterium, assembly GCA_964450925.1. Lineage (GTDB taxonomy): Bacteria > Pseudomonadota > Alphaproteobacteria > Rhizobiales > Rhodomicrobiaceae > Dichotomicrobium. The sequence goes on from CAYVFK010000236.1 coordinate 1,546, forward strand.
AAAGTCAAGCCGATCGCGTGCGCAGCCGTCGAACATGCGCTTACTGTGCCGAAGCATGGCCCCTTGATGCCGTAGTCGATCCCGACATGCGCGGCAGCCGAACTGCTGATCGTGCGCAGCAAGGTCAGCGGATGCGTCGCCTTTTTCTTGTGGATGAAAAGGTCTTCGTAGCCCTTCTCAAGGCTGACCAGCCCGCCAATACCAGAGCCGATAATGCAGGCCGTGCGCAGCCCGTTCCCGACGGGGCCATTGAACCCGGCCTGGCTCATGGCCTCCTTCGCGGCAACGCCCGCAAACTGCGAGTAGCGGTCTGCGAGCAAAATGTGCTTGCTTTCGAGCAGTTTGCGCGGCTCGAACCCATCAACCTCGCCAGCGATGTGAATGTACAACTGGCTGGTATCGAAGCCTTTGATCTCATCGATGCCGCAGCGACCAGCCCGCACGCTCTCCCAAAACGGTTCTATCCCGATCCCGATCGGGGTCACGGCTCCGTGGCCTGTTACAACAACCCGGCGCGCGCCATCGGACTTGGTCATTTTTCTTTCGTTTCGTGTTGAGGCCGGCGCACGATTGCAGAAGTGTTCAGCCAGGCCGCGCGGTCAAGCCTGTGCCGATCAGGCCGCGGCGCCGGAGGAGTCGGCACCGGAGACGAGTTGGCGCACCCGCTCAACCACCGAGCCAACGGTGGCGAAGTCTTCCATCTCCTCGTTGGCGTTGTAAGGAATCTCGATGCCAAAGCTGTCTTCGATGTCGAAGACGATGACGGCCAGATCAAGCGACTCGATCTGCAGATCGCTCAGTTTCGTGTCCAGAGCGATCGTCTCTGGCGGATCCTTCATATTCTTTTTCAGGATCTCGATGATCTTGGAAGCGACTTCGTCCATACGGAACCCCCTGCCTGCCGTGGCTGGTTTCTCATTCGCCTATGTGGAATGCACGCATCTTCATGCTTGGAAATTATCGCGGTGCCCCAGCGAATTGCTGGTTTCCCTTAATCGGAAACGAAGCCCAAGTCCAGCGCGGGATGGTCTCTCTTCCGTTTGGCAACCGTGCGCCTAAGCAACGACATGCGGCTGAACGCCCGACATTCCCAGCTGACTTTATTCTTCACCCCATCCACCTCCATCATCGCGGCGATTGTGTTATGAAAGTGACACCCGTGTTGTCGTGGACTGGTTTTCGGCGAATTGATCCCGTTCATGTTTTTGGTGTTGATACGACGCATGGTGCTCGCTCCCTGAACCAGAACAAGAAACCTCAGCAATGGCGAAACACTCACAATCTTCACAAACAGACGCCGAAGTGGGCGCCGATTCGGAACCGCCCCGCCAGGACCTTTCCAGCCAAGACCTTTATGGCATTGGCGAACTGGCCGATGAACTGGGGATCAGCCAGCGCGCGGTGCGATTCTACGAAACGAAGGGGCTTTTGAAACCGCGCCGAGTGGGGGCTAACCGTGTCTATGACCGACGCGACCGGGCACGGCTCAAGCTGATCCTGCGCGGCAAACGGCTGGGCTTTTCGCTTCAGGAGATATCGGAATATCTTGATCTGTACGAACGCGATCCAGAGCAG
>CAYVFK010000237.1:0-3098 GCA_964450925.1 uncultured Hyphomicrobiaceae bacterium
CCGATGATACGCATGGCATTCAAAGCGGCGTGGAAACGCAAGAACTGCCGCCAATCCAGTTGCCTGAATTTATGTCGCAGCGTCCTTGGCGGAAAGTCGGCCTTTGGCGACAAGAGCTTGCGGGGCTAGAAGGCGACATTCTTTATCTTGACCTCGACTTGATTGTCACAGGCCGTATAGACGATTTCTTTGACTACCAACCCGATGCAACATTCTGTGTGATCAAGAACTGGACCACCCGCAACCGGCTTAAATCTATCTATCGCAAGGTCGGCAATACATCTTGTTATCGGTTTCGCGTCGGCTGCCATTCCTACCTCTACGACCAGGTACAAGCCGATGCGATCAGCTGCTGGAAAAAATACCGTAATAGCCAAACGTTCATCTCCAATGAAATATCGGAAATAAGCTATTGGCCAGAAGATTGGTGCGTCAGCTTCAAGCATTCGTTATTGCCGACTTGGCCGCAGCGCATGTTCAGGGAGGCGCAGCTCCCACCAGAAGTCAAGGTGGTAGCATTTACCGGCAAGCCGGATATTGATGACGTGATTGCCGGCACTTGGCCAGAAAAGTCAATCTTGAAGCGGCCCTTCAAACGGTTCGTCAAGCCCCAGTGGGTTGAGGCGCACTGGCGATAGCGATACCGCGTTCGCGAAAACGTAATTTCTTCATGTCTTTGCGTTCGGCTAGCTGCCCAGACCCGCTTCCTTGGCAGCCCGCGTACGTCCTGTGCGAAAGCGCCGCTCGATTGCTTTCAATCGCTGCTTGAGCGTCTTTGGCTTGCGCGCTTCATGCGCGCTCTCGTGGCGGATCATCGCCGGCTTCCCAATCTGCGTGAAAGCTACATCTGGTGCAGTGAAAAATGCCTGCAGCATAGCCGCCTCATCGCCGCTGTAGTGGGTCTGTGCGCATTGCCGCTCCCACTCCGATGCGAAGCGTTTAGCCCCATCGGTAGGATGAAAAATCACAACCTGCGATGAACCTTTGAGAACCACCCGCTTGTGCATGGGCCACAAGAGGCGGGCTTGGCGCGCGTCAACGCGGATACCAACGTCTCCCCCTACACGCGTCAAAGGCGCAACATCCGCAGTCAAGAAACAATCGACATCCATCAGGACAACTGTCTTGCCAGGATAGGCGGCCATGGCGTCAAGAACGACCGACGGCTTGCGCCAGGTATTCCAACCTTTTTCGGATTTAGGTTTTGCGAACAGATGAAACGACGTTTGATACTCTTTCAGGTTCGCAGCGAAACTCTCGGCAAGGCGCCTGTAATCAGGCGTGAACCATCCAACGACCAGCCAATTGCCCGGGGGCGCCCCCCCCGTGATGTCCCTCTCAAACGATCCGTTGGCCATCAATCTTTCCAATCTTTGCGCAAGCCCATAACTCAATGGGTCTACAAAATAAACTTCGACAAATCCGTGTTCTTTGCCAGGTCGGCCACCTGCGCGCGCACGTAATCCGCGTCGATGAGGAACTTCCCGTCGACCCGGTCGGTCGCCTCGAAGCTGATCTCGTCAAGCACCCGTTCCATAACCGTCATCAGCCGACGCGCGCCAATATTCTCGATATTCGAATTGACCTCTACCGCGATCTGGGCGATCGCGTCGATGGCATCATCGGTAAACTCAAGCTCCATCCCCTCGGTCGCCATCAGCGCCACATACTGTTTGATAAGGCTGGCCTTCGGCTCGCGCAGGATGCGCCGGAAATCTTCTTCCGTTAGCGCGCGCAGCTCCACGCGGATCGGCAGGCGGCCCTGCAATTCGGGCAGCATGTCCGACGGGCTGGAGACGTGAAACGCGCCCGAGGCGATGAACAGGATGTGGTCGGTCTTCACCGGCCCGTATTTGGTGCTCACCGTTGTCCCCTCGATCAGCGGCAGCAAATCGCGCTGCACGCCCTCGCGGCTGACATCGCCGCCCATGCGCTCGGAGCGCGCTGTAATTTTGTCGACCTCGTCGAGGAATACGATGCCGTTGTTTTCCACCGTCTGGATCGCCTCTTGCACGATCTGGTCTTCGTCGAGCAGTTTGTCGGATTCCTCCTGGATGAGCAGGTCATAGGAATCGCTGACGGTGACCGTCTTTTTCTTCTTGCGCTCGCCGAACGCCTTGCCGAGCATGTCGCTCAGATTGATCATGCCGACCTGCGCGCCGGGCATCCCCGGCACATCGAAGCTTGGCATCCCCCCGCCGGTGTCGGTCACCTCAATCTCGATTTCCTTGTCATCCATCTCGCCCTCGCGCAGCCGCTTGCGGAAAGCTTCACGCGTCGCGGGCGAGGCATGCTCGCCGACCAGCGCGTTGAGCACGCGCTCTTCCGCCGCCAGATGCGCCGACGACTGCACCTCCTTGCGCTTCGTGGCGCGCACAAGCCCGAGGCCAGCTTCCACGAGATCGCGAACGATCTGCTCGACATCGCGCCCGACATAGCCGACCTCGGTGAACTTGGTCGCCTCGACCTTTATGAACGGCGCGTTCGCCAGCTTGGCGAGGCGGCGCGAGATTTCGGTCTTGCCCACGCCCGTCGGCCCGATCATCAGGATGTTCTTGGGCAAAACCTCCTCGCGCAGGTCTTCTTCCAACTGCTGTCGCCGCCAGCGGTTGCGCAGCGCGATCGCCACGGCGCGCTTGGCGTCTTTCTGGCCGATGATGTAGCGGTCGAGTTCGGAAACGATCTCGCGGGGGCTGAAATTGGTCATGCATGCTCCGGTTCAGCGGTTGGCAGGCGCCGGGCGAGCGCCGCGGGCACAAGCTGCGCGACGACGAAATGGCGCGTCTTGCGCCAGCCCACGCCGAGCAGCAGCAGGGCCGCGCCCAGGCCCAGCACGGTGAGGGCCGTCACGGTCGCCTCATCCATGCCGGTACGATTGATGATGACGGAAAGCGCGACACCGAAATAGATCAGTCCGGCGACGAGGATCGCGCGGCGGTCGATAATCAGCGCGACAATCGCCAGCACGGCAATAAGCGCGACCGTGCCGATCGCATCGCCCAAGGCCAGGTTGGCCTGCTCGCTCGTCCAAACGAAGCCCATCGCGCTGTTCACGATCATCGGCGCGGCCGCCAGATGCAGCCAGAACGCGCAATCGG
>CAYVFK010000238.1:0-3093 GCA_964450925.1 uncultured Hyphomicrobiaceae bacterium
CGGCGAACAGATCATCAATTTCGCGCACACCGATCGAGGCCAGCATCGCGGCGCGGTCAGCTTCGGTATGGGGTAAAAGGCGCATCAGTCCAGACCCTCCACATAGCTTTTGTAGTCGTCCGCGCTCATCAGCGCGCCGAGTTCGCCCTTATCCGCAATCTTCAGCTTGACGAACCAGGCTGCGCCCTCCGGCTCGGCATTCACCTGCTCGGGGCTGTCGGGCAGCACGGAATTGACCTCGGTGACCTCACCGGAGCAGGGCGCGTAGACCTCGCTCGCGGCCTTGACGGACTCGACCACGGCCAGTTCGTCGCCCTTGCTAACCTGTTTGCCGATCTCGGGCAGTTCGACGAAAACCACCTCGCCGAGTTGCTCCTGCGCGTGATTCGATATGCCGACCGTTCCGATGTCGCCCTCAATGCGGATGTATTCGTGTTCTTTCGTGTATTTGATATCACTCATGATTTTTGTCTCTTAAGCGTTTCGGCGCGCACCTCGCGGGTGACGACGCGGTGAGTGTCAGGGAGCCGCTTTTGCTCCCGTTGCGTAGCGATGGGCAACGAACGGCAGGCTGGCGACATGGCCGGGGTGGGCCTTGCCGCGGATCTGGAAGTTGACGGGCGTACCGATTGCGGAATCGTCGGGCGCGAGGTAGCCCATTGCGATAGGATGGCCAAGCGTGGGGCTGAACGCGCCGCTGGTGACGGCCCCGATTCGCTCGCCTTCGGCATCGAAGATTTCGGTGCCCTCGCGCGGCGTTACGCGCCCCTCCGGCTTCATCGCGACGCGCAGGCGCGCCGGGCCGTCGCGTAACTCGCCAAGGATGCGGTCGGCGCCGGGGAAGCCACCTTCGACGCGCCGTCGCTTGCCGATTGACCAGGCCAGGTCCGCCTCAACCGGCGAGGTCGTCTCGTCGATGTCATGGCCATAAAGACACAAACCCGCTTCGAGGCGCAGCGTGTCCCGCGCGCCCAGCCCCGCCGGCTTCATGCTGTCATCCGCCAGCAGCGCGCGCGCAAATGCCTCGGCATGTTCTGCCGCCAGCGAAAGCTCGAACCCGTCCTCGCCAGTGTAGCCCGCTCGCGACACCCAGACCTTGCCAAACCGGGTATCTTCTAAGGCACGGAACGACATGAACTTCATCGCTTCGATCTCAGGCAAATGGCGTGCCAGCGCCTTCGCCGCCGCTGGTCCCTGAAGGGCGAGCAGCGCTTGGGCGTCGAGCCCTTCCAAGCGGGCATCCTCGTGCAGGTGGGCATTGATGTGGGCGTAGTCGGCGGCCTTGCGCGCGGCGTTGACCACAAGATATAGCCAGTCGCGCCCGCCCATCTGGCCGACCTTGGAGACCATCAAATCATCGATGATCCCGCCGTCTACGTTGGTGAGCTGGGTATAGCGCATCCGCCCTGGCTTTAGCGCGGCGATATCGCCCGGAACGAGGCGCTCCATCACCGCGCTGGCGTCGAGCGCGTGTGAAAGCAGCGCCTGGCCCATATGCGAGACATCGAACAGCGACGCCTGATCACGCGTGTGCTTGTGTTCGGCAATGATGCCAGCGGGGTAGTTGAGCGGCATCTCATAGCCGCCAAACGGCACCATCTTTGCGCCAAGCTCAATATGCAGGGCGTGAAGCGGGGTGCGTTTCAGCGGAGTTTCGGCCGGGGGCTTGTGTGCGTCTGACATGTCTCTGGTCCATCGCGAGCGCTGGTCGCTTGACTGCCCCACGGCATGAAAAGCGTCGCCCCCTCTGTCATGGAACCTGAGAGATTTTGCTGGCGTGCCCGCGCCGCGTTACCCCTTCGGTGAGCCGGCCTGCATAGGCCGGCTGCTTTCCAGAGTGCTGTTCAACTCGCGGTCCTTTTGCCTGAGAGTTTCCGGGGCGGTTGCTCCTTCGGCGCCGGCGCTCAGGCCGACCTCTCCCGCGGTCGAATGTCAGCTATGTAGTGCCACAATAGCGAAACGCCTCAGCGTGTCAAATCACCCAAAGAAAACCCTTCTCCCCGCCAGATCAGCTTGCGCCGGGGATCTCCCTGTCGAATGCGACAAACAGCTGGTAGGAGGATGGCGAGGTGCCCGGCTCGGCCTCGAAGCTGATTGTTTGCACAACCGAGAAATAACCGACCGGATTCTCCTGGCGCAGTTGCACTTCGACCATTCTTCGCTCCGTGCGGATTTTCGAGCCGTCTGCGCGTGTCAGGTGAAGGTTGACCGGCAGATTGATCGTGCCTTCCTCGCCAAGCGGCCCCATCAGCACGCGCCCGGCGAAGCCATATTTGATGCTGATCTGTCGGCCATTGATCTGGCACTCGCGCGCGACTTTGGTGATGCTGCCGCGATGGCGCATCGCGAGCCGCTCGCCGACGCGGCCAGGCTCGTAAACCGTGATGTGCCGATCAGCTGGCCAGATTTGGAAGCGCGGGCAGCCCGACGCCGGACCGGAGGCATCGATTCGACCGCTGGTGTCCGAACGTGCGGCCTCCAGCATCCCCTCTTCCGTGATGGTTGCTGCCCAGTCCGATTCCTGCGGTTCTTCCTCGGAAGAGCCAAAAATACCGCCCCCAAGGCCAGAGGTGATCTGGGAAATCCCGCAGCCGCTCAGAACGAGCGCACCTGCCACAACGGCTGCCAGCCGCAGCGCAAGGCGAGCCGAACGCTTGGTTGCCGGTGCGGGCCTGACAATGCGGCTGCCAATCCTCATATTGTTATCATACATCACCGGCTACTGCAGCCTCCTGTCACTCGTTGCCCTAGACCTATCAGGTAGAAGGTTAATTTGGACACTTCGTGACGAGCCTCTTGTTCATCCGCCAGTCCGGTTGATACAAACGCAGGAATGCAGAGCCGTTTCAGGATGCTCGCGACCATAAAGAGACGGCACCCGCTCGGCAATGGCAAGCGGGTAACGATGCACAGTTCAACTGCGCTTCATGCTGCCATCCAGGCAGCCTCGACCATGAGAAGGGGAAGCTCGTGACCAAGCCCGCTTTACAAGTCCTACTGGCCGCGCCGCGCGGCTTCTGCGCTGGTGTCGACCGTGCGATCGACATTGTCGATCTGGCGTTACAGAAGTACGGGCCGCCCGTTTATGTGCGC
>CAYVFK010000239.1:0-3085 GCA_964450925.1 uncultured Hyphomicrobiaceae bacterium
TGGAAATCGCGCGCGCGCGTTGCTCCAGCTTCAGATCATCAAGCACTTCGTCCGGCTCGACCGCCGGCGCGCTGCCGGAGGGCAGCACCAGAACCAGAGCCAGAATAATCGCCAGCCTGCGCATGAGCGTTACCTTATTCCGCGGGCGCAGGGCTTGCGACCGGCTGCCGGCTCTTGCGCGGCGCACCCACGCGCAACCTTCGGTCGGCTAAAGAGATCGCGCCGCCCAGGAACATGATCCCGGTGCCGACCCAGATAAGCACCACCAGCGGATGAAAGTACATCCGCACGGAATACGCGCCGTTATCCAGCTTGTCGCCGATGGCGATATAGAAGTTGCCCGACCAGAACGGGTGGATGCCGACCTCGGATGTTGACTGGCGCGGCTGGTCATACAGGCGCTTGGCCGGCGCCAGCGTGAAGCTGTTGCGTCCTGTGCTGACCGTGAAGCTGGCCTGCTCCTCGACGAAGTTGTCGCCGCGCCGCGGCGTCACCTCCGTCAAGGTTACGCTGGTGCCGGCGAACTGCAAGGTTTCGCCCGGCGCCATCGCCGCGATCCGCTCGCTTGCCCAGGCGCTGACGCCGACGATGCCCAGCACCATCACGCCGACGCCCAGATGCGCCAGCATCCCGCCATAGCTCGACGCTGGCAGGCCGCGCGCCCGTCGCCAGCTCTCCGCCATCGGGGCCTGGAACAGCTTGATGCGAAACGCCGTTTCGGAAAGCGCCCCAAAGATGACGAACAGGCCGAGGGCCACGCCGATCGGCGCCAGCGTCGGCCCGTCCATACTCAGCGCGAAGGATGCAACACCCGCCACGAATGCCAGACCCGCCGCGAGGGCCAGTCGCTGGCTTGCGCCGAGGATATCGCCGCGCTTCCACGCCAGAAACGGCCCGTAGGGCATCGCCAGAAGCAGTGGCAGCATGAGTGGCACGAAGGTGGCATTGAAGAAAGGTGGGCCGACGGAAATCTTCTCGCCGGTGACCGCTTCCAGCGCGAGCGGATAAAGCGTTCCAACGAAGACGACGCCGCATGCCGTTGTCAGCAGCAGATTGTTGAGCACCAGCCCGCCTTCGCGCGAGACCGGCGCGAAAACACCGCCTTGGCGCATCAGCGGCGAGCGCCAGGCGTAAAGCGCCAATGCCCCGGCCATGAAGAAGGCGATGATGAGCAGGATGAAAATGCCGCGGGTCGGGTCGCTGGCGAAGGAATGCACCGAAGTCAACACGCCCGAGCGCACGAGAAAGGTGCCGAGCAGGCTCAGCCCAAAGGTCAGGATCGCCAGCAGGATTGTCCAGACCTTGAGCGCTTCACGCTTTTCCATCACCACGGCGGAGTGCAAAAGCGCGGTCCCCAGCAGCCACGGCATGAAGGATGCGTTTTCTACCGGATCCCAGAACCACCAACCGCCCCAGCCAAGCTCATAATAGGCCCACCACGAACCCATCGAGATGCCGATGGTCAGGAACATCCATGCCGCCAGCGTCCACGGCCGCACCCAGCGCGCCCATGCTGCGTCGATCCGCCCTTCTATCAGCGCCGCGACGGCAAAGGAAAACGCCATCGAGAAGCCGACGTAGCCCGCGTAGAGCAGCGGCGGATGGAAGGCCAGCGCCACGTCCTGCAGGATCGGGTTGAGTCCGTTGCCCTCCACCGGTGCCGGGTCGAGACGCAGAAATGGGTTTGAGGTCGCGACAATGAAGATGAGGAATGCAAGCGATAGCGAGCCCTGCACCGCGAGCGTGTTCGCCTTGAGCGTCGAGGGCAGGTTGCGCCCGAATATGCCTACGCCCGCGCCGAACAGCGCCAGGATCAGCACCCACAGGACCATCGAGCCTTCGTGGTTTCCCCACACGCCAGTGATCTTGAACATCATCGGCTTGGCCGAGTGGGAGTTATACGCCACGTTGGAGACCGAAAAGTCCGAGATCACGTAAGCATGGGTCAGCGCGCCGAATGCAATCAGCACGAGTACGAACTGTGCGACCGACATCGGCACGCAGGTCTCCATCAGCGCGACATTGCCCCGTTGGGCGCCCCAGGCAGGCAGGATGGTCTGAACAGCCGCCACGCCGAGCGCCAGTAACAGCGCGAAGTGTCCGATCTCTGTGATCACGGTCTTGGGCCTTCCTAAATTTCGACGCTACTGCAGATATTGCACGTCCTGCGGCTTTTCGGTCCTGGTCGCTGGCTCGGTCTTCGCGGCGTCGCCGCCATAGGTCTCGTCGGTGCCAAACTGCCAATGACCTTGGCGTTTCAGTGCGTCCGCGACTTCCTTCGGCATGTAGTTCTCGTCGTGTCGGGCCAGCACGATGTCGGCTTTGAATACGCCATTTTCATCCAGACGGCCCTCGGTGACGACGCCCTGGCCCTCGCGGAACAGATCGGGAAGGATGCCAGCGTAGGTGACTGCAACCGAACGTGCCGTGTCAGTCACGGCGAAACGGATGGTCGTGCCTTCGGTGCGGACCACGCTACCTTTCTCGACAAGGCCGCCGAGACGGAAACGTTCACCCGGCGCAACCGATTTCTCCACGATGTCGCTCGGGCTGTAGAAGAACGTGATCTTGGTATCCAGGGCCGAGAGGACCATCGCCGTTGCCCCGCCTAGCGTAATGAGGCCGAGAACAATAAGGACGCTCCGCCGCTGTTTCCGTGTCATCTGTGACCAACCGCTCCTGCGTCTCCTGTTACGACTGAAGCCCGAGTTGACGCGCTGTGTCATCAATACGCTCCAGCGCGCCCGGATCTGCCCTGAAATTCTCGCGCGCCGACGCGGCCGCCTGTTCGGCCTCGCCAGCCTTGCCCAGCACCGAATATGCACGCATGAGGCGCAGCCAACCCTCCAGATCGGCGCCATCGCTCTCAAGCCGTTCGGCAAGCCCAGCAACCATATTCTCGATCATCTGCGCGCGCTCTTCGCGGCTCATGTTCTGGGCTGAACGCATCATCTCTGGCGACAGGGTCGGCGCGCCTGAGCCGCTTGGGTCAAGCTGCTGCTGGACGACCGCGAGCCGGGTGCCCACCATCGCGCGCCATGGCGCGCCGTCAGGGGTGGCTTCCATGATCTTCTTGTAGCCAGCG
>CAYVFK010000240.1:0-3028 GCA_964450925.1 uncultured Hyphomicrobiaceae bacterium
GTCGTTCGCAATGACGAGGTCGGCGGTTCGATTCCGCCTGGCTCCACCATTTTTGTTTGACCGCCCGCTCCGGCTTTCGCCTGTGCGATGGGTCGCGCTCAAGGCTGTCTGCCAGACAACCGGCAGCTGTTCGCGGCGGGTTGCCGCGGCGTTTCGCCCGTCGCAGTCGCGCCGTGGCGGCGCATTACGGAGACCGTGCCAAGGGCTACGGTAATTCTTTCAGATCATAGCCAAGATCGAACCGGAAATAACGTCCGATAATGTCGCGGTAGATGTCCAGCGCCTCGCCGGTGAAGAGCTCCGCCAGCGGTGTCTTGCGGTTCTGGAGGACGTTGGGTTCCGCTTCCGGGTCGACCTTTTCGGCCATCGCCTCCTTGGTGCCGGCCTCAATTGCTGCCGTGATGCTTTCCGGCGCCAGGTTGAGCTTCCAGTGCGCATTGATGGCCTCCAGAACGCCGCGCGTGTCGCGCTGGGTCTCCTCATAGTGGACCGTCAGGAAGCTGCCGGGATGGCGCTGCGCGACATGGCCCCAGCGGTTCCAGAAGCGCGCAAGCCAGAAGATGTCACAGCGATAGGCCTGACCGGACGGGTCACCCTTCAGATAGGTCAGCCAATCGACCTGAATGTCGTATTCCCATTTGGCATGGTGGCTCGCAAGGATGCTCATCGGATGGCGCACCGCGAGCACATATGGCGGAAAGCCTGCCAGCTTTCGCGCCCAGCCCCAGTCGGCGAGGCGGTGCGGAATGGTGTGCGAGAAGGCGAGCCTTGGCAGCTCGGCGTGAACCGGCCTGTCCTTCGCCCAGCCGATATAGGGCCGCACCGCATTCTCGGAGAAGTATTTCGGTCGCTCAATGCCGTAGGTATCGGCCAGCGCCACCGCCAGCATGTACTTGACCCAGTGCGTGCCGGAATTCTTCGAGGTAACGAGGAAGCCGTCAAACTTTCCATGGCGCAGGACGGAAAAATTGGTCCAGTTGTCGCGCGTGCGGATGCGCCGGTAGGCCGGGTCCAGACCTGACATCAGCCGACGCGAATGCCGACGGCGCGCAGATAGACGCCGATCAGACGGGTCTGCTCCGGTGTTGGCCGACCATTGATCAGTGCAAGATCTTCAAGGACTTCGGCGACATCGGTGTGCTGCTCCGGCCCGACCGTGCCGCGCAGGACGCCCGCCATCTTGCGGATCAGAAGGTCCGGCGTGCGCGCCTGCCGGACGAACCAGTCGGCGCGGTGGAGATACTCTTCCGCTTCCGCCTCGGTGACGCTGAAGGTGCGCCTGGCCCGGTCGACCATCAGGCTCGTCTCCGCTTCGCCGGGCGCTTCGGCGGCTTTTGCCACTTCCAGCATGATCGCCATCGCGGCCTCGCGGGGATCATCGGAGACGTCGAGCGCGCGACGGTTCGCCTTATGCCGAAAGCCGAGGCGGCGCGGCATGTTCGCAACGGTCTTTGCGCCCTGGGCCACGTCGCGGGCGGCGCTGCCAATCATCTTGATGCGCCACCACCAGATCGCGGCGGCGGAAAGGATGCCGATGATCGCCAGAAGAATGTGCATGTCTTTCGCCCTAAATCCCGCTCTGACCATAACCTGCCGCTTGCCGCAGGTCATCCTGCGCCGCGCGGGCTGCCGCCGATATCGCCGCGCGGAAACGGTCCCAGTCCGGGGCCGCCAGCGCTTCGCCCGTCGCCGTGATGCCGCGGGATGAATTCACGACACCGCCTGACTTCCGGCCGCTTCCATCAACGGCAAAGCCTGCAACCGCATCGTGCGCGCCACCGCCCTGCGCACCGTATCCTGGCACGAGGAAAGGCGTCGCGGGAGAGATTTCGCGGATATCCGCAGCCTCGCCGGGAACGGTGGCACCGACCACCAGCACGAGCGAGGACCATCCATGCGCGCCCTGAAGTCGGTGGGCCTCCTCCTGAAGCGCCTCGACGAGCCGGGCCACAAGCGGCCGTCCACGGCTCTCCATCATTTGGAAATCCGCTGCGCCGGGATTGGATGTTCGCGCGAGCACTGCAACGCCCTTGCCGTGGCTGGCGGCGCGGTCGAGAAAAGGGGTGAGCGTGTCGCGGCCCATATAGGGGTTGACCGTCAGGCAGTCAGCTTCAAACGGCGCGCCGGGTTCAAGCCAGGCGCGCGCATAGCCTTCCGCTGTCGAGCCGATATCACCGCGCTTGGCGTCGGCAATCACGATGAAACCCATATCGCGCGCCCGCGAGATCAGATGCGCCAGTGCTTCCATGCCCTCTGGCCCGTGCATCTCGAACAGGCCGACCTGCGGCTTGATGATGGCGCAGATGCCGGAGAGCGCTTCGAGCACGCAATGCCCCCAGCGCTTCAATTCGATCGCGCTCTCGCCCCCGCCGAAACAGGCCGGAATTGTGCCGGGATGCGGGTCAAGCCCCACGCAGAGCGGGCCGTCACGCATGACTGTCTCATGCAGCCGGTCACCGAAATGTCTGGCGTTTCCGGGCATCACTCCACCCGGCAGACGACTTTGACCACGATATTTTCGCGGCGCAGGCGGTCGGCCTGCTTGCCGTAATTGTCGATGGAATAGGGGCGCGGCGTGGAGGCGTCCGTGTTCTCGACCTGCTCGTCGGCCAGAAACTTCGCAAGCGTCGTCGGCGAGCTTGTGTAGATGCGTCCCCGGCGCGGGCTCTCGGCAATGGTGACACCAATCACCTGGCCGTCAGCCGACAGCACTGGCCCGCCTGACAGACCGCCGAGCGATCCGTTCAGATTGCGCGTGCGGCCCTGTTCCGCCCAGGCGAGCACGTTTTCCTCACTCCTGCGCTCGCCGCGTATGATCAGGCGCGAGCGTGAAAGGAGTTTCGAGGTCGCTTCGCCCGGCTGTCCCTGCGGGAAGCCGATATGAAACCCCTGCGTGCCGATTGTGAGTTCGCGCGTGGCATCGACCGGAAGCCCGCGGGGCGCGCGACCGGTATACAGCACGGCGAGATCCGCCTCCTCCGAGACGCGCCGGGCGCGCACCGGAACGAGGGTGCCGGGCTGCACCTCC
>CAYVFK010000241.1:0-3018 GCA_964450925.1 uncultured Hyphomicrobiaceae bacterium
CGCCAGATTTCTGGCAGCGTTCGTGGCAGCGTTCGTGGCAGCGTTGGCCTGGGGGCGCAGCATCATTTCGTATCCGCTGAGCTTCCTCGCAATGATCGTTGTCTGGGTGGCGGCAATGGTCTTCTCTTTCGCGATCGCCACGATCCCAGGGGAAGGCGCCGATCGCGCGATGGCCTCGATCGAGCGGTTTCGCACGCCGGTACCTTATGGGACCCCGCCGAGCGAAGCCGAAAGATTCGCGTTTTTGCCAACCGCGTATCTGTTTGAGGGACCCGTCAATGTGGTCTCGGGCGCGGCTGAGAGCGTGTTCTCGCGCAATCTTGTCGTCACGGATACCGATGTGCTGCGCGCAGCCGGAGCGCCTGACACCGGGGTCAGCGTGAGGTTACGCGGGCGGGACTTCCGCTACGCCACCTTCGACCGCTCGGATTTCAGTCGCGCGGATCTGACCGGCACCAATCTCAGCGAGGCGAGTCTGCGCGGTATCCGTCTTGAAAATGCCGTGCTGCGCGCCGCGCGGTTGACTGGCGCCGATCTAACTCGCGCGCAGCTACAAAGCGCCGACCTCAGCGGGGCTGACCTGCGCGGTGCTAAGCTGCAAGACGCCAATCTGCGCTTTGTGAAAGGCGGCATTCAGCAATAGCAAGTCGGAAGCTCAGCGCATCAGCACTTCGATTTGCTGTGCGCCGCCCCCCGCTAACTCGAATTCGCGCACATAGAGCCTGCCGGCGTGCTGTGCTTCTACGCGGTAAGCGCCTGACGTCAGTACATGGGTGGGAAAAGCGCCAGCGCTGCGCTCGATAACCGCGCCATCTGCGGTCTTGATCGTCCAGCGCGTGTCCGCGATCGCCTCGCCGCCGCGGCGTTGCGTGAGCCGGAAGGTCACCTTGGACGCATCATGGATCAGGATCACTTCCGTGAGCTGGCCAGGTTTCACCTCCACTTCGGACTCGACGATCGCATTGCTGTCGCCGTAATGGCTGACAACGTGATACGTGCCCGTGTTGAGGCGTATCGCCGGGCCGGACTCGGCATTGGCGATAACTCTCTCGCGGTTGCCGAACTGGTCCGTGCGGTCGGAGAAAATATCGAAGCGGGCGTCATCCATGTCGATGGGCGCGCCGCTCGCTTGTCGGGCGTTGAGCCTGATGGCGCCAGCATTGAGGACCAGTTGCTCATGCGCCGGCTGACCAGGTGTCACTTGTAGCCTTTTGGTTGCATGCGCCAGACCCCACGTCACGTTCACGAAATAGGCCCCTGGCTCCAACTCCAGCGTTGGCTGCGCTTCGCTCAGCTCATGCAGCATTTGATAGCGGCCGTCGTCCGCCGCGCGGCCAGAGAATACGCGCCACACCGTCCCGCGGGTAATCCGCTCTTCGCTCCCGGAAAGAAACGCCGTCAGTTTGATCGATACGGGCGCTTTCGGATCAACATCTGCGGCACGTGCAGCGGTGGTCGGTGAGGGCGCCGTGATGCGGGCTGCAACATCAGCCAGGGCTGCGTCCAGCTCTTCACGGTTGTTGACGAACTTGAAGAGCCCCCCCGACGGTTCGGCCACGCAGGCAAGCGTCTGCAACTCGTCTGCTTTGTCGGCCTTGTCAAACGCGATCGCATGAACAGTCATCTGTGGCACCGACTGGGAGATTTGCCGCGCGCGCGCGCACGGGTCGCCCTGGCAATTGTCCAGCCCGTCGCTCAGCAGGATGATGTGCTGCCGGCCGGTTTCACGCGCCATTTCATCGGCGGCTGCATCGAGCGATGCGGCAATCGGCGTCGAGCCTTTCGGAGCGATGTTGTTGACCGCGGCCGCATAGGCGTCGGCGTCGATATCGCCAATCTCATTGAGTACTGCGAAATCATCGCAGCTCGCTTGCTCCTGGTGTCCATAAGCCATCAGGCCGAGCCGGAAAGCCCCTTGCTGTTGCTTGAAAAAGCGCTCCAGCGCGCTGCGCGCATGGACAACCTTGTTCACGCCGTCGATCTGGCCCCACATGCTGCGCGACGAGTCCAGGATCAGTATCGCCTTGTCGCTTTGTGCGTGTGCTGGTACGGCCAATGTGGCGGCCGCCAAGACCGCGAGAGCGCACGAGAGCATGGACTGAAATCTCATATGCCGTTCCATCTGGCTATTGCGCGACGATTTCCACCACGGTTGTGCGGTTCGGCGAGACCGTAAAGGCCTGACGCACCGTTTGCCCTTGCCGCTCTGCGATGGCGACATATTGACCGGCGCGCAGATACGGCTCCGGAATCGTTTCCGTCGAGGTAAAAACCTCCTCGCCATCGCTGTTGCGGATCGACCAGTTCACCTGCCCGAGCGTCAATCCGCCCTTCACCTTGACGAGGCCGAGCTGGGCGCGTCCGGCCGCATGCGTGAAGCTGAGTTTCGCGGTCTGCCCTGGCGCGATCTCGACTTCCTGGCTTTCAACAGCGTTGCCCACCCCGTAGACGCTCACGACGCGGTAGCGCCCGGCTGGAAAGAAGCCGTCATACTGCGCGCGCGCCGACGCGTGGATCAGCTCTGGCTCGCCCGCATCAAGCCGGAACATTCGGTAGACCACGTTTCCATCGACTGGCCCCGACTGGCCTTCCAATGCTGTCTCGATCATGAGCCTCCCTGCGGGCAAGCGCAGCGTAGCCACGCGCTCTTCGCCCGCGCTGACCGTCGCTGTCGTGCTGGCTTGCGCAACGTCCAGCCGGGCCGCGATGCGATATTCGCCCTCTGGTAAAGTGAAGGCCGGTTCACGCTGTGCCGAACGCGCAAGCTCACGCCAGTCGCTGCCATCGCGTTCCTCGACAAAGAACAGCGTCCCACGCGGCGTCGCCGCGCCCTCGCCGATGCTCGCCTTCACGCGTAGCGTGCCGGCATTGAGTGCGAGATTGCGCCCGAGGATCGCGCCGGCTTCCAGCTCGACCGTGTCGGCAGCCTCTGCCAGTCCGTGCCGCGCGACGACCCGATACGCGCCGGCTGGCAAATAGAAGCTCGGCTGCGGCTGGCTGGAGCGCGCCACCAGTTTG
>CAYVFK010000242.1:0-3003 GCA_964450925.1 uncultured Hyphomicrobiaceae bacterium
TGCAAGCATCCCGTCGGAGACGACGCTGACGAGCGCCCTTCCGGCCATACGCGAATCGATGCGCACCTGCATGGTCTCGCCGGGGCGGTAGCTCTCGCGGTCGAGTGCTAGATCGAGGATATCCGGCGAATCTGCGGCGTCGGAGACATACCAGCCCGCCGTGAAGTCATAGCTGGCAACCGGCAGCGCGCGCGGCTCGTCGTTCTTGCGCGTGATCTCCAGCCGGTAGCGGCCGCGATCGACCGGCGCGGCGATCTGCGCGGGCGCACCCTCGGCGCCCAGCTCCACCGTACCGCTTGCCGCGCGCTCGGTGTAGGTTACCGGCTCGTAATCCCAGCGCCCATTTCGGCTGTACCACTGATAGCGCTGATACACCCGCAGCAACTCCCATTCAAGCGGGCTAGACTGAACACGCGCACCAGCGCCGTCGACCGTGATGATCTGGAAGCCGGCCTCTGCGCTCTCGGGTGCTCGCCCGCCATCGAACAGCGGCTTGATGCCAATGTGGCTAAGCTCGCCGGCAACGGGCACGCTCACCGTCTCGCTAATCGCGCGCCCACCCGGCTCACGCAGGCGCAGCGTGATGTCGGCTCTCAGCGGGCGCGTGGTGTCAGGCAGCGCGGGCAGCGGCGCGGTGATGTCCGCGCGACCACTGGCGTCGGTTCGCGGCAGGTCGCCGAGCGGCGCGCGCGACGGCGTCGCCTCATCCTCGGCCAACCCAAAGACAAAGCCTGGCTGGGAGTCGATGAAGCGCCTCGGCGCAAGCCGCACCTCGCCCTCAACCTGCAAATTAACGGCGGGCGCGCCGTAGAGATAGCGGCCTTCGAGCGCGACCCGCGCAGGCTGACCGGCGGAGGCCGGCGCGTCGCCCGCACTGAGGTCCATCTCCATGCGCTGCGGCAGGTAATCCTCAACGAGGAAAGCCGTTTCGCCAATCGCCGGGGCTTCCGGGTCGACATGCGCGCCCACCCGCCAGGTGCCGGCCATCGCGCCGTCGAGCAATGTGAGCGTGTGTGCGCGCCCTCCCGCGCCCTGATCCTCCAGACTGAGGCGCGCGTGCTCCTTGCCGTCGGGCCGCCGGATGATGAGGGTCAGCGGCGCGGAGACGGCCTTGGCGGTGTCGTCGCGCAGAAGCTCGGTCAGATAGACGGTCTCGCCCGGCCGATATACGCCGCGCTCTGCGAACACCATCGCATCGAGCGGCCCCGGCGCGGGCCGGCCAGCGACGCCCCGGTCGGTCAGGTCGAAGGCGGATTTGGTGATGTCGAGGAAGCCGTAATCGCCTTCCGGCGTGCGGGCCACGACGATCGCGGGCGCAACTCCGCCCTCCCCGCGTGTCAGCCCGGCGTCGAACTTCGCATAGCCAGTACCATCGGTGCGCACGGTCTGGAGCACGTCATTGTTGCGCGCGAGCAGGCGCACCTCCAGCCCCGCCGTCGCCTCCGCGCTCGCCAGCGAGCGGGCAAAGACGTGGATGCCATCCTCCCCGGTCATCGCCGTCAGCCCAATATCGGAGATGACGAACCACTGCGTCGCCTGCTCGCGCCAGCTTTCTGTCTGCTGCGCGGCGGGTTGCGCGGTGATCACATAGAGGCCGGGTTCGAGGTCACCGGCAAGCTCGTCGATGGGGAAGGCCGTCGTGACCGCCTCGTTCAACTCCGTCTCGACGGGCATCTGCCCTTCCCAGAGCAGTTCGCCTTTCTCTTCCTTGATCTGCTCGGCACGGTAGCCGGCCAGTTGTTCGCCGAAGGCGCCTTCCAGAACTTCATGCGCGAGGCGGCGGTCGCCAATGCGATAAAGCGCCATGTCGAGTTCGCGCGTGTTCACCGTCACGACCGGCAGACCCTTCTGGCCCGTGCGCGGCAGCACATAGTTCCGCCCGGTGAAGCGTGCAGACGGCGAGCGGTCGCGTACATAGATGCTCAGGTCGACCGGCTTCATGAGCGTCTCGCCGATCGCGGACGGCAGCCCCTGGCGCAAGCGAACGGCATAGCGTTCGCCGTGGCGCAATTCCTCGACGCAAATCTGCTGGTCATCGACGGCGACGCCGGCCGGGTCCGCCCCGTCGACGCTGATATAGGTCGAGAAATCCACGCCCTTCGCCAGGCGCTCGGAAAACTGGACGCACATGCGCGGCGCTGCGGCGTCGGACTCCACGGTGTAATCCAGCACGCGGAAGCCCCGCTCGGCCCGCAGCTTTTCATATGCGGCGCGGACGCTCTCGCTTTCGCGCACATCGAGGCTCGCGGCATAGGCGTCGATCGCCGGGCGCCAAAGCGAGCGCTTCGCCAGGCCCGCGCCAAGTTCGGCCAGCGCCGTGGCTTTCAGTGTTTCAGACTCGCCGCGCTGATACGCAAGATAAGCGGCGGAGGTCGCGTTGCGCGCGAAATTGTTCTCCTCGGAGAAATTCGCGGGCTCGATCGCCAGATAGGCGCGGGCGAGCGCGAGCCAGGTCGCGGCGTCCTGCGGCTCCAGCACTGCAACGGAGGCATAGGCGCCGGTGGCTGTGCGCGGGTTGTTCTGCTTGCGGGCGTCATCCCCGCGGGCGCGAAATTCGCCCGCGCTGGCGCCCTCGGTGGACCAGCTTTCGCGCAGGTATTGCTCGAAGGCGTCGGCCTCGCGGGCGATCTGGTCGTTGGTGTAGGCGGCGGCGGGCGCGGCGGTGGCGAACGCGAGGCCGAGCAGGGCGAGGAAAACGGGGAACCACCGGCTGAGGCCGGGCGCGCGAGACAGGCTCATGGCGGGCTTTCCTGAAAAAGCGGTTCAATCAAAGGGCTTAAAGCGGCGGCGTGCGGATCGGGGGCGACGGCGACCGCATCTGCGACTATAGGAGGCCACAGGCGCATGTCAAAGCAATGAATGGGGGGTGAATTTTCGACGGCATGCTAGAGGTTGGAGCCATCAACAATGACAGCCCAGTGCGCTTGGAACCAGAGCAGGTCCTAATTCTAGCGACACCGTTCTATGCCGGCATTAATCCACAATACCGGTGAGCTTGTCAGG
>CAYVFK010000243.1:0-2993 GCA_964450925.1 uncultured Hyphomicrobiaceae bacterium
AACCGCCGACCTCTTGAATGCCATTCAAGCGCTCTCCCAACTGAGCTATGGCCCCAGACTGCGCACCTCCACGCCGTTCGACTGAATAAGCGCTCACGCGCAGGGGATCAAGAAGAACGTGACACGCTCAGGTCTCGTCTTCCTTGTCTTCGGCAAGCGGGCCCCCGATGAAGCCTGAAACGTCGTCATCGTCTGAGTCATCATCGGGCATGAGCGCGTCTTCATCGTCGCCACTCAGATTGCTGTCCGCATCAAGATCGTCAAGGTCATCGCTTTCGATATCCGCGATGTCTTCCGCGTCGGCTTCTTCCAGCGGCACCACTTCCACATCCTCGGCCTCCGCGGGAAGGGCTGCCTCATCCTCTCGCTCGCGCGCCTCCGCGGCGCGCAGGGCATGCGCCTGTGCGGCCTCGCCGGTTAGCCGGTATTCCGCGCCGCAAACCGGGCAGATGATCGGGTCGCGGTTCAGGTCGTAAAAACGCGCGCCGCAGCCTTGGCATGTCCGTTTGGTTCCACGTGCGGCTCTGTTCGACATCGTCGGTTCCCTGTGCTTTCGTCTTGCCGGAAGGTTGAGTTGTCTAGCGACGCGTGTGAGGCTTGTCAAAGGCGAATGCAAGCGAAAATTGAGCGTCGTTCCGGGCCTCATTGACAGCATCGCGCGTTCTTTGCTCTATACCGCTGCACCGCTTCAACGCTGGCGTGCGCGCGCCGGAATTGGAAGAGACCCGAGGCAATGACCCGCCCACTGATCGCCCGCAAGACCAACGCCGAAACCGGGCCGCTGCGCGGTACCTTGCGAGTGCCTGGCGACAAGTCAATTTCCCACCGTGCGCTGATCTTCGGCGCGCTGTCGATTGGTGAGACGAACATATCCGGCTTGCTCGAGTCCGCTGACGTGCTGGCCACCGCGCAAGCGCTCCAACAGATGGGCGTGCAGATGAACCATGCGGCGCACGGGAACTGGCGCGTGATCGGGGTCGGCTGCGGCGGGCTGACGGCGCCGGACGGCGCGCTGGATTTCGGCAATGCGGGCACCGGCGTGCGGCTCATGATGGGCGTGATCGCCGGGCATGATTTCGCGGCAGAACTGACAGGCGACGAGTCGCTCCAACGCCGGCCGATGGGCCGGGTGCTCGATCCGCTGAAGGCAATGGGCACGGAGGTGCGCGGCGGCGACCGTCTGCCACTGACTCTGATCGGTTCGGGCGATCTCACGCCGATTACATACCGCTTGCCGGTGGCCTCGGCGCAGGTGAAGTCGGCGATCCTGCTGGCCGGTCTGATGACCCCCGGCGAGACGACGGTGATCGAACCCGAACCTACGCGCGATCACACCGAGACGATGATGCGCCATTTCGGGGCGGATCTGCGCATTGAGCAGGGCGCGGGCGAGCGCGGCATCACCGTGTTGGGCGAGGCGGTGCTGCATGGCCGCGATGTCGAGGTCCCGGGCGACCCGAGTTCAGCCGCCTTCCCGACGGCCGCAGCGGTTATCTGCCCAGGGTCAGAGATCACCATCGAGAACGTCCTGATGAATCCGACACGCACCGGGTTTTATGACACGCTCGTCGAGATGGGCGCTGATCTGCGATTCGAGAATGTGCGCCACAGCGGTGGCGAACAGGTCGGCGATTTATGGGTGCGCGCCAGCAGCCTGAAGGCGGTGCGCGTGCCGCCGGAGCGCGCGCCGCGAATGATCGACGAATATCCGATCCTCGCGGTCGTGGCAGCCACGGCGGAGGGCGAAACCCGGATGGAAGGCCTGGCTGAGCTGCGCGTGAAGGAAAGCGACCGGCTGGCCGCAACGATTGCCGGGCTTTCGGCTTGCGGCGTGACGGCCTGGGCCGAGGGCGATACGCTTATTGTGCGTGGCATGGACCGCGTTCCCGGCAGCGGTACGGTCGAGACGCATATGGACCACCGCATCGCGATGGCGTTCGCGGTCCTCGGTCTGGCGGCGGATCAACCCGTGCGGATTGACGATACTGCGATGATCGACACCAGCTTCCCCGGCTTCGCGAATGCGATGCGCGCGATCGGCGCGGATTTCGATGACGCGGGCGCGCCATGATCATTGCGGTCGATGGGCCATCCGCCTCTGGCAAGGGCAGCGTGTCGCGTCGGCTTGCGGAGCATTTCGGCCTGTCCTACCTCGATACTGGCCTGCTCTACCGCGCAGTAGCGCGCGACATGTTGGACCAGGGGGTGCCGCTCGACGATGAGGACGCGGCGGTGCGCGCCGCCGTATCGCTAGACCTGCGCGGGCTCGACGCGCCGCGCTTGCGCGAGCGGCGCATGGGCGAGGCGGCGTCTCAGGTCGCAGCCTCCCCGGCCGTGCGCGAGGCGCTTTTAGCGTTACAGCGCGACTTCGCACACCGCTCAAGCGGCGCAGTGCTCGACGGGCGCGATATCGGGACCGTGGTTTGCCCGGAGGCGGATGTGAAACTATATATCTCGGCAAGCCCGCAGGCGCGTGCGCGTCGCCGCTATCTCGAATTGCTCGAACGCGGCGAAGATGTCGAAGAAGACCAGATCTATCAAGACATTCTCAAGCGTGACCGACGGGATCAGGAGAGATCGGCCGCGCCATTGCGCAAAGCGGACGATGCGCACTTGCTCGATACCACAAATTTGGATATAGACCAGGCATTCAAAGCTGCTTTGGGACTGATCAACGCGGCGCGCACGTCCGGGCAACCTGGATAGGGGTTGTAACGGCGGGTGCCGCGTTTGCTATTCACCTTTCGGGGTTAGCATAATCAGAACGCGAAACCCGCGTTCGCTGCCAACCGGCGGCATTTTTTCCCAACCGGCTTGAGAGAGATGAACTTTTCAGGTGCGCGCCCCGCCAAGGTGAAGCGCGGCTCAATGCGATACGGATGTAACCGAACCGGCCACGGCAGGCCGGTTCCCGAACGAGATACAGGGTCTTAAGGAGACTAGATGAACCCGGCACAGAGCCACGAAACACAAACCGCCGAACTCAATCCGGC
>CAYVFK010000244.1:0-2992 GCA_964450925.1 uncultured Hyphomicrobiaceae bacterium
AAGTCGAGTGCGTTTATGCGTGTGTGTGGTTCGTCTCCCTCGCCCGGCCCAGCGGATGGCCCGGACAGCCTCGAAGGCGTCCTCGATCAGATCATCCACGATGATGCCCTTCGCGCGCTCGCGCGCCTGCCTGAGGCCAGCGTCGATCTGATCTTCGCCGATCCGCCCTACAACCTCCAGCTTTACGGCGAGCTGCTCCGCCCGAACAACACGGTCGTCGATGGCGTCCATCAGGACTGGGATCGCTTCGACGATCTCGCCGCCTATGACCGCTTCACGCGCGACTGGCTGGCCGCCTGCCGCCGCGTGCTCAAGCCGGACGGCGCGCTGTGGGTCATTGGCTCGTATCACAACATCTTCCGCGTTGGCGCGGCGCTGCAGGACGCGGGCTTCTGGCTGCTCAACGACGTGATCTGGCGCAAGACCAATCCGATGCCGAATTTCCGTGGGCGGCGCTTCACCAACGCGCACGAGACGCTGATCTGGGCCGCGCATGGACAGCGCAGCCGTTACACCTTCAACTATGACTCGCTGAAAGCCTTCAACGACGACTTGCAAATGCGCTCGGACTGGCTGCTGCCGATCTGCTCCGGGCCGGAGCGGCTGAAGGACGACACCGGGCGCAAGGCCCACCCGACGCAAAAGCCGGAAGGCTTGCTCTCTCGTGTCCTGTTGGCGACCAGCCGGCCAGGCGACGTTGTGCTCGACCCGTTCGCAGGCACCGGCACGACCGGCGCAGCGGCACGGCGGCTCGGGCGGCGCTTCATCGGCATCGAGCGCGACTCGGATTATGTCAAGGCCGCGCGCGCGCGCATCGCCGCGGTGGAGCCGCTTTCGCCGCAGGACCTCGATACGCTCAAGCCCAAGCGCGAGGCGCCCCGGATTCCCTTTGGCGCGCTCATCGAAAGCGGGCTGGTGACGCCGGGCACTGCACTCTACGACGCCCGTGCCAACATCAAGGCCCAGGTGCGCGCAGACGGCACGCTGGCCTGCGCCGGCGCGCAAGGCTCGATCCACAAGATCGGCGCGCATGTTCAGGGCCGCGCGGCCTGTAACGGATGGACCTTCTGGCATTTTCGCGACGGCGCAGAGTTGCGGCCGATCGACGTGCTGCGCGAGCGGCTGCGCGCCCGGCTGGAAACGGGCACGGGGCACGCGCCGTGAGCGAGGAACGTCTGAACGCGCGGCCCGACTGGGCCTTCCTGCTGCGCGATGTCTATGAATGCTACCGCAGTGGTTCCGCTGGCGGCAGCCCGCGCATCCGCACGCATCAACGCCATGTCCGCGAACGCCTGAGCCGTGCGTTGAAAGGCAATCCGCCGTTCCACGCCGAGCAACCCGTTGCGCTGCCGGTGTGCCGGTTTCTGGCGCGCGCTTTGAGCCGTGGTCAGCAGCCGCCGGTTGCGGAACTGGTGCGCTCTATCGAGACAATTTCGCCGCATCTGGCGTGGCGCTACGGTTATGACCGCATGCCGCGCGCGCTCGCTGACAAATACGCCTATGCCGAGATCATGGGGCCGAGCGGTCCAGTGGTCTGTGAGGATCTTATTGTCGGGCTGGTGCTGTTCGCGCCGCGCACGGTCTATCCAACCCACCGGCACACCGGCATAACGGAATCCTATGTTTGCCTGAGCGGCGCGGTGTCGCAAAATGACGCTGGCGTCTACGCGCCCGGCTCGCTGATCTTCAATCCGCCCGGCCACATGCACCGCATCACCACCGCCGACCGCGAGCCCTGTCTGCTGGCTTATTGCTGGGTCGGGACGCCGGAGGATCTGCGCCATCAGGAAATGGCGTTTTCCCGCGCGAGACGGCCGGAGTGAGGGGGTCGGAATTGAACGCCGTGGTCATGGCGGAGCTTGCAGAGCCGCAGCAATCTCAAGCACTTGCAGCAAATGTGGAGGCCGGTTTTGCGTCAGGAGCCACAGGCGGGCGCGAGGCGACTAAAGTGCGGCCAAGCAATACGTGAGAGCCTGCTTTCGATTCAGTCGGAACGGCGCCGCTCTATTGCCGGACGCTGCGCAAGAGTTCTCGACGCAACGGGGGTATGCAGTTGCTTCGATCTGGTCCGCCTTTCGGCGTGAACGCACCACAGGGCTTGTAACGCGCGCTCACATGCCTGTCTCTATTGCCGCGATCACCCGCCGCTGAAGGTCTATCAGGTGCGCCGGCGCCATGCCTCGCCTCCCGAATCGCCTCGGGATACGGAATGAGGGGCCACACAGCGCTGGAATGCCCCCCAGTGCAAAACCCGCAACAATCCAGGTTGTCTTGAAGCTGTGCTAACACCTCCGGCAACCGGCCAAACGTGGGGCTTGGACTACGATGCGAGGCTCGATGGGAACCGATTGGCGTTGAGCGCGGGTGAATCTTCAACAGCGGCGATTTCAACTCAGTCTGGCGGCTACGTGGCGCATGATCTGGAGGTCACCATCGGGGACGCCGATAATAAGCGGGCAGGCATCTACAAGGATGTCTTAACCATCGTTATTCAAGCGGCATTTCCCTGACACAAGCACTTTCATTGTCGTTTGTCCGTGCAAGAAACTCCTATGAGAATGCAAAGGAAATACGAGTGCGCGTGTCTGTGACGCCGGCGTCGCGGCGATACATTCGGCCTCAGATCGGCTGACGGTCAAGTCTCTTCCCGCCAAAGAGGTTGGAACAAACGGGATCGCCATAATCCGCTCATCACCCGCGCAGGAGCACTGGCGGAAAACGAGATGCGATCATGCACGGGCGGGCGCTGCGCTCCGAGGCGTCCCGCGCACCTGCAACGCGAGGGCGACCTTGCCAGCCAGCGCGCACAGTTCCTTGCCGATCTCTTCGCGGCGTTTTTCGGTGAAGCGGCGAACCGGCCCCGTCGCGCCGATGCTGAACGTCGCCCCTATATTGCCTATGCGGATTGGCGCTGCCACCGATGACACGCCCACCTCTATCTCTTCGACGCACTCCGCGTAACCCGCCATCCTGATCGCCGTGAACTCTTCGC
>CAYVFK010000245.1:0-2983 GCA_964450925.1 uncultured Hyphomicrobiaceae bacterium
GGGAAGCGCATTCCCCGTAGAATGTGCAAGCCTTCACCTCGCCTGTTAAAAGCGTTAGCGACGCGCAGTCCATACGCTGCTCACCAGCAAGCCTGGGGATGCGGCCCGTACAGGCGATATGCCGATGAACAAGCTGAACATCGAAAAACCTTTCCACGCCGAGCCCGCTGAGGCGGTGCTGGAAGACGTGGGCACTTCGCACGAGGGGCTGAGCGAGGCGGAGGCGGCGGAACGGCGTGCGAGATATGGTGCCAATCGCCTGCCCGAGCCGCCACGTCGCCCGCCGCTGCTCCGCTTTCTGGCTCAATTCCACCATGTGCTCATCTATGTGCTGATTGCCTCGGCCGGAGTGACAGCCGCCCTTCAGCACTGGATAGATACAGGCGTCATCCTTGCGGTCGTGATCGTCAACGCGGTGATCGGCTTCGTGCAGGAAGGGCGCGCAGAACAGGCGATGGAGGCGATCCGCGACATGCTCGCGCCGCACTCGGCTGTCCTGCGCGACGGTCGAAGGCGGAGCGTCGAGGCCGCCGCCCTTGTGCCGGGCGACATCGTGCTGCTCGAAGCCGGGGACAAGGTGCCCGCTGACCTGCGGCTGATCCAGGCACGCGGCCTTAGGCTGGAGGAAGCGATTCTGACAGGCGAATCCCTGCCGGTCGACAAAGGCACCAGTCCCGTTGAGGCAAATGCCAATCTAGGAGACCGCAGCTCGATGCTGTTCAGCGGCACGCTGGTCGCAGCGGGGACGGGGCGCGGCGTCGTGGTGGCAACCGGCGCGGCAACCCAGATCGGCCGGATCAGCGGGATGCTCTCAGAGGTCGAGACGCTGACGACCCCGCTCGTGCATCAGATGAACGCCTTCGCCCGCTGGCTGACGATCTTCATCCTGCTGGTCGCGGCGATGCTGCTGGCGTACGGGTATTACGTCAGCCGCATAGGCTTCGCCGATCTGTTCATGGCTGTGGTCGGTCTGTCGGTCGCGGCGATCCCGGAAGGTTTGCCTGCCGTGCTGACCATCACGCTCGCGGTCGGCGTTCAGGCCATGGCGCGGCGCAACGCGATCATCCGCCGCCTCCCGGCTATCGAAACCCTGGGATCGGTCTCGGTCATCTGTTCCGACAAGACCGGCACGCTCACCCGCAACGAGATGATGGCGGCCTCGCTTGCGGCCGCAGAGCATGTCTATTCGGTCGAGGGTGAGGGCTATGCGCCCGAGGGGGCAATTCGCTGGCGCGAAGCCGAAGCCGATCCGGCGGAACACACGATCCTCATGGAAATCGCCCGCGCTGCCGCGCTGTGCAACGACGCCACGCTGCACGATACCCAGGCGGGCTGGCGCGTCGAGGGCGACCCCATGGAAGGCGCGCTCAAGGCTCTTGCAGGGAAGATTACCCACGATGGCCCCGAGCCGTTCCGCGAGTGGACGCGCACCGACGCGATACCTTTCGACTCCGCGCATCGCTACATGGCGGTGCTGCAGCACGACAGCGAGGGCCACGCCTGCATTGACATGAAGGGCGCGCCGGAAGCGGTGCTCGATCTGTGCGCGGACCAGCGCGCCGCAACGGGAGAGACCGAACCGCTCGACACCGCCCACTGGCACCAGATGATCAACGCACTGGCCGCGCAAGGGCAGCGGGTGATCGCGATCGCCACACGAGGCGTCGCGCAGGACCATAAGGTGCTGACTACCGCCGATATTGAGGGGCAACTGACGCTGATCGGGCTGATCGGCCTGATCGACCCACCGCGCGCCGAGGCCATCGAGGCGGTGGCCGAGTGCCACGCGGCGGGCATTCGCGTGAAGATGATCACGGGCGACCACGCCGCGACGGCACGCGCCATCGCCGCACAGATCGGCCTGAAGAACATCGAAAATGTGCTGACCGGCGCCGATCTCGAGACGATGGACGATCCGGCGCTCACCCATGCGGCCGTCGAGACCGACATCTTTGCGCGCACCAGCCCACGCCACAAGCTCCGGCTCGTGGAGGCGCTCCAATCACGGGGCCTGACCGTCGCGATGACCGGCGACGGGGTGAATGACGCGCCCGCCCTGAAGCGCGCCGATGCGGGTATCGCCATGGGACGCAAGGGCAGTGAAGCGGCGAAGGAAGCGGCTGAGTTCGTCCTTGCCGACGATAACTTCGCGTCCATCGCGGCGGCGGTGCGCGAGGGGCGCACCGTCTATGACAATATCAAGAAGGTGATCAGCTGGACGCTCCCTACCAACGCGGGCGAGGCGATGACGATCATCCTAGCGCTGCTGGCGGGGATGGCCCTGCCCATCACGGCGGTTCAGATTCTCTGGATCAACCTCATCACCGCCGTAACGCTCGGTCTTGCGCTGGCCTTCGAGCCCTCCGAGCCAGGCACCATGCGCCGTCCACCGCGCCCGCGGACCGAGCCGCTGCTGAGCGGCGAACTGATCTGGCACATCGTGCTGGTCTCGACTCTGTTCTTGGTCGCAGTGTTCGGCATGTATACCTATGCGATGGATAAGGGCTATGATCAGAAACTCGCGCAAACCATTGCGATGAACACGCTGGTCGTGCTGGAGATTTTTCATCTGTTCTTCATCCGCAACATACACAGCACGTCGCTGACCTGGGCAGCGGCCAAGGGCACGCGGATCGTCTGGGTATGCGTCATCACGGTCACGGCGGCGCAGTTCGCGGTTACTTATCTGCCGCCGCTACAGACCGTCTTCGGCACGCAGGGCGTCTCGTTGACAGATGGGATACTGATCATCGCGATCGGCGTGGCGTTCTTTGCGCTGATCGAGACGGAGAAACAGATGAGGCTGGCATTCCGCCGCAGCGCTGCGTCACTGATATGAATGGGCTGCGCACGGATCAGGCGACGGGCGTTGCGGGCGGGTGCTCGCCTGAGGATGTCTTGTCCGCCTGCGATTCCCGCTGCTCGCGTTCCGCGCGCCGGCAGATTTCGCTGGTCAGCCGATCGAACAGGATGAGATGCGCAG
>CAYVFK010000246.1:0-2974 GCA_964450925.1 uncultured Hyphomicrobiaceae bacterium
CGTGTCCTCCCTGTTCCCGATGCGGCCGGTGGCAAGTTGACCCGGGAGGGCAGCGGCCGCGCCGGCAAGGTTGATGGCAAGACCGCAGGCCGCTCGACGGGCCCGGCTCGATTGGGGTTGATGATGATGTGAGATTGGATAAAGCCTCATCGTGGCGCGCTCAGACCCGATTCAACACGATGTCGAATACACCCTGATTCGCGCCTGCCTCGGCTGACGCGCTGAAATCGACGACCAGCATGGCGCGCTTGGCTTCGGGCACGGACTGCAGCAGCCGATCGACGTCGTTGAGCGGGTCGCCGGCGAAGTACATCTGTGTGGTGAGCTCGTGGAAGCCTCGTCTGGCGACCTTGAAGTGGATGTGCGGCGGGCGCGACCAGTCGTCCATTACCGGATACGCGCCGGGCTTGATGGTCTTGACCCGGTAGCGGCCTTCGGCATCGGTTTTCAATTGCGCCCAGCCCTGGAAGTTTTCATCCAGCGGTGCCGGATTGGGATCCCGTTCGTGCGCGTAACGGCCGTGCGTATTGGCTTGCCAAACGTCGACCAGCGCATCAGCGACCGGATTGCCCTTTTCGTCGAGCACGCGCCCGGTGATCTCGACGACTTCGCCGAGCGCGGAGTCCGAATGCCCTTCGATCAGCGTCATATCGGCGTCGGTGTCGGGTTGCGGGTGGATTGGAAAGAACGGGCCCTCGGTCTGGATCGGTGTGGTGGCCGCCATCAGCGGGGCGCCGGCAACCAGCGCGGCGGCGCCGATGGAACCGCGCAACACGCGGCGGCGGGATTCATCGGTGGTCTTGTCGTTGTCGGTCATGTCTTTGATTCCTCTTTGTATGGATGCGGCTTTCAGTCGCATTCAATTTCGTCTTCACCGCTTGTGGCGACAATCGGGCGGCAGAATTCGGGAAAGCCATTTTCTCGCCAGAACTCGACCAATCCAATCTGACGCATGTGCTGATTGAACGCCGGTGACTGGCGATAGGCGCGAAAGGCATCGAACCAAATCGAGTAGGTCGGTGGGCGGATGTCGTGTTCACCGAGCGCCAGCCGCAACTCCTCGAGGCTTACGCTCGAACCGACCAATTCACCGTGGGCCCGAAGCCTGCGCACGAGCAGGCCGTGATCCTCTCCGGGGCGAGCCAGCGCATCGTGAATTTCTTCAATCCCCAGCCAACCCCGCAGGGAAGGCAGGCCAATGGCGTGGAAATAGAAAGCCTGCTCCTGTCCAAGCTGATGCAGATTGATCAGCGAAGGGATATCGCCAGTGTAGATGCCGAGTCGAATCGACTTATCGAGCGCGTCCAGCGCCCGCCCGGTCTCTCCGGAAAGGGTCAGCGCGGCGATCAAGTTGGAACTGCACGGCGAGTAGCCGGGCTCGATTTTCAGG
The DNA here is from genome assembly GCA_964450925.1 of uncultured Hyphomicrobiaceae bacterium. Classification (GTDB taxonomy): domain Bacteria; phylum Pseudomonadota; class Alphaproteobacteria; order Rhizobiales; family Rhodomicrobiaceae; genus Dichotomicrobium. The sequence continues at coordinate 1,391 of CAYVFK010000246.1, forward strand.
CAGCGCTCGAAATCCGTTCGCGCCCGCTCGAGATAGCCTGCCCGCAGGTAGCTGAAGCCACGCCAGTTCAACGAGCCGAGATCGTCCGGATCGATTTCGAGTGCGGCGTCGTAATTGTCGATGCTCTGGCGGTACCGTCCCGGCTGATCGCTCTCGTAGAGCCGGAAGTCCTGGGCCAGCCCCAGAATGCCGTGCGCGAGCGACTGGCGAGGATCGATCTCGAGTGCGCGGCGTGCCAGTTCTTCACCTTGATCGCGCGAACGTTCGGGCGTTGCAGCGACCAGGACCCCGTATTCCGGCGAGATCGTCAGAATTGCGGCCTGTAGCGAGAGCGCGTCGGCGAACCGCGGATCAAGTTCGAGCGCCCGGTCGAGCAGTGCGTGCGCTTCCTCGAAGAACAAACGCGAGCGAAAAAGTGCCCGGGCCCGAAGGAAAAGGCCGTAGGCGTCGACGCTGTCGGTATTTGCGGCGACCGAGGCCGGTGCCGCCAGCGCCACGCCGAGCTGTGCGCGAATGGCCTCGACGATCGAGCGCGCGATTTCGTCCTGAATGGCGAACAGGTTGGCTGTCGACAGTTCGCGGTCGAAGGTGTCCGACCACAGGTGCTGATCGGTCTCCCCATCGATCAACTGGGCCGTGACGCGAATCTGGTCGCCGGCGGTGCGCACGCTGCCTTCGAGCACGTGGCGGACCTCCAGATGCCTGGCGATCTCGCGCGCGCCGATGGCCTGCTGACCCTTGAACTGGAACGACGAGGTACGCGACGCCACGGCAAGCCCGTCGACGCCGACCAGCACATTCAGGATCTCCTCGGCAATGCCGTCGGAGAAGTACTGCTGATCGCCGTCCGGCGACAGATCGGCGAAGGGCAGCACCGCGATCGAGGCGGGATCGGGCACATCGACGCTGGTCGTGTCATCCGATGATGCCGAAGAAGCTTCCGTGGCCACCGATTGTGAGCCGGGCGCAGCTTCGGGCATCAGGCGATCGGCCACCAGCAGCCCGATCGCCAGGACTGCCGCGATCAGCGTCGCCCAGTTCAGCTTCCGCGCGGTCTCCCGCTTGGTTTCCGGATCGAGATGTAGATCCTTGTCGCGCCTGAGACCCTCAGGCGTCATCTCGAACACCCACGAAAACACCATCGCCAGCGGAAAGCCCAGCGTCAGGATGATCACGATGGCGCGCAGCGCGCTATCGGGTACGTCGAACATCGGCAGTACGGTCTCGGCCACCTGGATGACCACCCAGGCCGCGACGATGTAGAACAGCGCGACCCGGAAAACGTTGCGTCGCTTGAGTTCGGTGAACAGGGTCAAAAGGAACTCTCCGCGGTATGAAACGGATTGCTCACGATCATGTCGGCATACCGCCGGCCGTGATCGAGGTCTTCGCTATACAGCCGCTCACAGCCTGCCCGACTTGCAGCCTCTACGATCAGCGCGTCGAACCACGAAAGCATTTCGGCCTGCGCCAGTTCATGTGCATCAAGGACCAGATTGGAATTCGTTAGCACCACTTCGAATTCCGAGAGTGCCAAAAGCGCCGCTCTCGTGTCCTGCCACGAAAGCGCCGGCTTGAGCTTGC
>CAYVFK010000247.1:0-2957 GCA_964450925.1 uncultured Hyphomicrobiaceae bacterium
CCAGGAGAGACGTCATGCAGCAGACCGGCACGGTCAAGTTTTTCAACCAGACCAAGGGTTACGGGTTCATCACACCCGATGAGGGTGGGAAGGACGTGTTTGTCCACATTTCGGCCGTGGAGCGGTCAGGCCTGCCGGCACTTGACGAGGGCATGCGCGTCGCTTTCGAAACCGAGCCGGACCCGCGCGGCAAAGGCCCCAAGGCGGTCAATCTCTCGATGTCGGCCTGAGCGGGCAATACAGGTGGGCCGGCTACGCTTCGCGGGCAGCCCCCCACTGTGCGTAAAAGTGATGTAGTGGGCCAGCGCCCTTTCCGACATTGAGTGTGTCAGCTTCCAAGAGCGCGCTGGTCAGATACATTTTCGCCTCGCGCACGGCCTCGTGCAGCGGGAATCCGCGTGCCAAAAGTGCGGCGATCGCCGATGACAGCGTGCAGCCTGTCCCATGGACGTTTTTCGTCGCGACGCGCAGCGCTGTAAAGCGGGCAAAGCCGCTCCCGTCGAACAGAATATCGAGCGCCTCGTCGCCAGTGCCGTGCCCACCCTTGATGAGCACCGCTTTCGGCCCAAATCCCGCCAGCGCCTCGGCCTGATCTCGCATCGCGCCCTCATCCTCAGCGCGCGCCCCGCCAAGCAGGCGTGCCGCCTCCGGCAGGTTCGGGGTCACAATGTCCGCCAGCGGCAACAGTCGCGCCATTAAGACCGCCTCTGCCCCGGCCTCCAGCAGCGGGTCACCGCTAGCCGCCACCATCACCGGGTCAAGCACGATAGGTACGCCTGACGCGTGCTCAAGCGCCGCAGCCACGGCCTCAACAGCCTCGGCATTGCCGATCATCCCGATCTTGATGGCCGCGATCTCCAAATCATCGAACACTGCAGCGATCTGGGCGGTGATCATCTCCGGCGGCACCTGATGCACGGCGCGCACGCCCTGTGTGTTCTGAGCCGTTATGGCGGTGATGACCGAGGCACCATAGGTCCGCTGCGCGGCGAAGGTTTTGAGGTCCGCCTGAATACCCGCGCCGCCCCCAGAGTCCGAGCCTGCGATCGTCAGGACATTGGGTATGCTCATGATGCTATCCATTTCTTATCGACGGGTCTGCTCGGATCGCGCTTCAATTCCGCACCGCCGGCGTCTCCACCGGCAAACCGGTTCCGCGCCACGCCAGATACAGCTCGAGATTGACATATGGATCAGCCCCAAGCGCCAGCGGCTGCGCCCCGACCCGGGCGTTGCAGCGCTGAAACTGGCGATGCAGCGGCTCCGCGCGCTCGGTTGCGATCTTGTAAGCCGGGAAGCCGTTGCTTTGGCCTTGGCTTAGTGTTGCAGCGCCAAGCTTGGTGCCCGCGCTGCGCTCGTGGCACGCCGCGCAGGAGAGGCCGCGCTCGCCACGGGCGGCATAGTAATAGGCCCGCCCCGCATCGAAGAACGGCTTGGCCGGCCCATCTGTCTTGACGCGCACGGGCATGCCCCGCGAACGCGAGCGCACATAGGCCGTCATGGCGACAAGCGCGTCGGAGCCGCGCGGCCAGGGTTGCGTCTTCATGTTCAGCGTGCGGCACAAATTGATCTGCTGCGACAGCGTGATCGGCTTCCCCTCAGGCGGGGAAAACCTCGGGTAGCGCGCGCCCACACCGAGCATTGCCTTTTCGGCCACGTTATGGCAGTCCGCGCATGACCGGCCTGCCTCGCCTTCTCTCACAGACCAAAGCTGGCGCCCATAATCGCGCCACAGGGTGCCCGGGTTCTTGATGTCCTGATCCTGGATTTCGCGCACATATGCAGGCTGGAAGCGATAGCCGGAATGAAGCTCGGAGAGCGGGTGTCCTTCGGGCGGCTGGACAGGCTCCCCGCCCGGGCTCTCCTGCGCCGTGGCGGCTAACGGAATCGTCAGCGCAACAACCAATGTCGCCGCAAGACGGCACGCATGCCTGCTCGTGCGCGTCCAAGCAGCAGTGTGTGTGTTCCGGCTGGTCATGCGCTCAAGAATGCACCAATTCCGCGCACTTTGCGATATGTCGCGTCACAGTGCGTCGATCGCAGCCTGCACTTCGCTCAGCGAGTCGATCAGCGCATCAGCGCCCAGATCTTCGGGCGCGTCCTCGCCATAGCCCGAGCGCAGCACGATGATCGGCACACCAAGCGCCCGCGCCGTACCGACATCGGAGCCGCTATCGCCGATCATCACCGCATCAGGGGCCGCAACGCCCAACGCATCGAGCGCCGCGCGCAGCATCGCCGGGTCGGGCTTCACGGGCACATCCGGGCGGACGCCAACCACAGCCTCGAAGTAGCTGGCGATGCCGAGTTCGCTCAAGACCTGCTCCGTGATGGCCTGCGGCTTGTTGGTGCAAATGCCCAGCTTCACGCCGCGTGCCGCCAAGTCGGTGAGAAGCTCCGCGCCGCCGTCATAAAGTCGCGTGCGCGTTGCCGGCTGGGCCGAATACCGTGCGATGAGATCGCGCACAAACGGGTCTATCTCGTCCGCATCCACGCCATGCGCGGCCAGCCCGCGCCGCACCAATTCGGGTACCCCGGCACCGACCATCTGCTTGATGCGCACTTCCGGCAGGGCGGGAAGACCCCGCGCCGCCAGCGTCGCGTTGAGCGCGTCGGCAATGTCGCCGATGCTGTCGATGAGCGTACCGTCGAGGTCGAACACAACGGCGCGCGGCCAGTGGGGGCCACGATCCGGCGCATAGCAAACGTTCATGGCCCGCCTCTGATGCCTCAAGCCGCGCGTGCAGCGCCAATCCGAGGGTCGAGCGCGCCGTCGGCATAACGGCTTGCCATCTCGGCCATCGGGATCGGTTTGATCTTCGGCGCGTTGCCGGCTGTGCCGAACGCCTCGAAGCGCTCCGCGCAGACCTTCTGCATCGCTTCCATCGCGGGCTTCAGGTATTTGCGCGGGTCGAACTCGGCCGGGTTCTCATGGAAAACCTTCCGGATCGCGCCGG
>CAYVFK010000248.1:0-2938 GCA_964450925.1 uncultured Hyphomicrobiaceae bacterium
AGGCCCGAGGCGATGTGTGACTGGCTCCACACGATCAGCGAGAACGGCATCACGTTATTGATGAGCGCCATCGCGAAGAACGTGGCCCACAGTCGCGGATCGCGCCGGATGCGCTGGCCCGTGAGGCGCAGCGCGACTTGCAGGATCATGGCGGCAAGCGCCACGCGCACCACGACGACTGTGAACACGGGCAACTCAGCGACGGCGACGCCGTTGAAGAAGAACGCTGCGCCCCAAAGCACGGACAGCGTGACGAGAATCGCCCACTGGCTCGCGCCCATAGAGGTGTTGATGCCTGAGATGTTGGACATGGAATGCTTCTGGTTTGTGTGCGATGGGACTGGATCGCGCCTGCGATGTCTGCGCAAGTCGCATGTTGCGGTCAAATCCGAATATGTGCGCGAAGCGTTTGCCATCCCTCGCGAACTGCGCGATTTTGGGCGTGGTGTCGGATAGCGATGCGGTCAGCGGGGAGATGCGCGATGTCAGGTCAGCGCACGCGAGAGTCAAGCTTGAACAATATCGTGCTGATCGCGATTGCGATGGGTCTGCTCATCGCGGGCCTGGTGTACGGCGCACCGTTTCTGATTCCAATTGTCGTCGCAGGCCTGATCACGATCCTGCTGAGCGCCGCGGGTGATCGCATTCGCCGTCTGGGCTTGCCTGAACCTTTCGCCATACTTAGCGCCGTGCTGCTGTTCATCGTGGTGATCGTGGCCGTCTTCAATGTCCTCTCGGCGCAGACCGGCGATGTGGCCCGGGCATGGCCGGGTTATGTCGAGCGCGCGAGCGCGCTGGCGGATCAGGTGCTCGGCTGGCTGGGGCCGGAACTGGCCGAGCGCGTGCGTCAGTCGATCCGGGAGATTGACGTTCTCAACCGGCTGCCGGGCCTGCTTGGCACTGCGGGCGGGATCGCCGCCACGCTCGCGCTCGTCGCGCTTTATATTGGCTTTCTGCTGGCCGAGCGTGGGCGTCTCGGCCCAAAGATCGAGCGCCTCGCTGAGGGCCCCACCGAGGCCCGCCAGATCAAACACGCGATTTCCGACATCACCGAAAGCGTGCGGCGGTACATCTGGATCAAGACGTTGCTTAGCATCGGGACAGCGGGGATCAGTTATGCGGTGCTAAAGGTGCTGGGCGTCGACTTCGCTGAAACATGGGCGCTGGTGATTTTTCTGCTCAACTATATCCCGAGCATCGGTTCGATTCTTGGCGTCGTGTTCCCGGCGCTGCTGGCGCTGATACAGTTCGAGACGCTTTGGGAGTTCTTCATTATCGCCGTGCTGCTGGCCGGCACGCAATTCATCATCGGCAATATTGTCGAGCCGCGCTTGATGGGCCGCAGTCTCAACCTCAGCCCATTCGTCGTGATGGCCTCGCTGGCGTTCTGGGGCATGATCTGGGGCGTGATTGGTGCATTTCTGAGCGTGCCAATGACCACGGCCTTCGTGATCGTTTGCAGCCATGTGCCGTCGCTGCGCTGGATTGCCATTTTGCTGCTGGCGGACAGTCGCGCGGCCGTTGGTTCAGATACACAGCCCCAAACGCCGCAGCACGCACAGTGAGCGCGCGCGCAGCGGCCGTATCGCGGGGATTCAGCAGCATTCGATCAACGCCTGACGACAGGAGGACCACATGGACGTGAACTGGCACGGCGTTATGCCGGCGCTGATGACCGAGATGAAAGAAGACGGCGCGCTCGACCTGGACGCCACGGCGCGGCATATCGCGCAGTGTATCGAAGCGGGCTGCGAGGGCTTCGTGATGCTCGGCACGCTGGGCGAGAACAACTCGCTGACGCCGGATGAGAAGGTGCGGGTCGTTGCTGCTGCGGTTGAGGCGACGGGCGGGAGCGTGCCGGTCCTCGCGGGCGTGGCGGAATACACCACCGTTTTCGCCATCGACGCCGCGACGCGCATGAAGGATGCCGGCGCTGAGGGTCTGATGGTCCTGCCCTGCATGGTTTACGAGCAGGACAGACGCGAGGCGATCACCCATTTCCGCGCCGTGGCCCGCGCGGTCGATTTGCCGATCATGATCTACAACAACCGGGTGTCCTACAAGGTCGACCTCAGCCCGGAGGATTTCGCAGAGCTGGCCAGCGAGGCCAACATCGTCGCGGTCAAGGAATCTTGCCATGACAGCCGGCGCATGACCGATATGATCAACCGGCTCGGCGACCGCTACAAGCTGTTCTGCGGGGTGGATGATCTGGCGCTGGAGAATGTCCTGTTCGGCGCGGTCGGCTGGGTCGCGGGCATGGCGAATTGCTTTCCGCATGAATCGGTGCGGCTGTTCAATCTCGCCGAGGCCGGGAAGCTCGACGAGGCTCTGGCGCTTTATCGCTGGTTCATGCCGCTTTTGCATCTCGATACGCATGTCAAGCTCGTGCAGTACATCAAGCTCGCCAACCAGATGACCGGGATGGGCGCCGAGCACGTGCGCCCGCCGCGCTTACCCCTGATCGGGGCCGAGCGGGCGGAAGTGGAGGCGATCGTGCGCCGCGCGATCGAGACGCGCCCGCGGTTGGCGGCGTGAGTTGATGGCCGAGCCGGAGCACGACGTGATCATCGTGGGGGCGGGGATCATAGGGCTCGCGGTCGCGCTGAAGCTGCAAGAGGCCGGGCGCTGCGTCACGCTGATCGACCGTAAAGGCATTGCCCGCGAGGCCAGCGAACGCAACGCCGCCGGCCTGGCGTTCTCGGACATCATGCCGCTAGCCACCGCCGGGATGATGCGGAAGGTGCCGCGCTGGCTACTCGATCCGCTCGGGCCACTGAGTATCCCGGCGGGGTATCTCCCGCGCATTTTTCCGTGGCTGGTCCGGTTCTGGCGTGCGGGCTGGCCGGACCGCGTGGAGGCGAGCATCAAGGCCCAGGCTGGACTGATGCATTTGGCGCGCGCGGAAATGGCGGCAATGGTGTCGGCCTGTGGGCTG
>CAYVFK010000249.1:0-2937 GCA_964450925.1 uncultured Hyphomicrobiaceae bacterium
TCAAGAACCTGGAGGGCATCGACCCCGACTGGAGTGTGCTGGAGTGGGAGAAATACATCTATGTCCCGCTCGGCGTGCGCGTCGCGATCCCGAACATGGCGCGCGGCTGCCCGTTCACCTGCTCGTTCTGCTCGCAGTGGAAGTTCTGGCGTGATTACCGCGTGCGCGATCCGAAGGCGGTGGTCGATGAGATCGAGAAGCTGGTGAACGATCACGGCGTGGGCTTCTTCATCCTCGCTGACGAGGAGCCGACCATCAACCGCAAGAAGTTCACCGAGTTCTGCGAGGAGCTGATCGCGCGTGGGCTGCCCGACAAGGTGAAATGGGGGATCAACACCCGTGTCACCGACATCTGGCGGGACCGGCACCGGCTACACCTCTGGCGGCGCGCCGGGCTGGTGCATGTCAGCCTTGGCACCGAGGCGGCGGCGCAGATGAAGCTCGACCGCTTCAACAAGGAAACCACCATCGACCAGAACAAGACGGCGATCCGGCTGCTGCGTGAGGCTGACATTTTCGTGGAGGCGCAGTTCATCGTCGGGCTTGAGAACGAGACGGCCGAGACACTCGAAGAGACTTACCAGATGGCGTGGGACTGGCAGCCGGATCTTGCCAACTGGGCGATGTATACGCCGTGGCCGTTCACGCCGCTGTTTCAGGAGCTTGGCGAGAAGGTCGAGGTGTTCGACTTCGAGAAGTACAACTTTGTCACGCCGATCATGAAACCGGAGTCGATGGACCGGGCCGAATTGCTCGACCGGGTGATGAACAATTATCGCCGCTTCTACATGAAAAAGGCGCTGTTCCACTATCCCTGGCGCGGTACGGGCTTCCGAAGGCGTTACCTGCTGGGCTGCCTGAAGGCGTTTCTGAAGGCCGGGTTCCAGCGGACTTTCTACGACCTGGGCAAGGTTGGCTATTGGGGGCCGCAGTCGAAGAAGAAGGTCGATTTCCACTTCGACAACAGCCGCCAGATCGCGCCCGCGCAGATGGAAGATTGGGAAGCGGTCGCCGAAAAGCGCCGCCAGATCAAGCAGCGCACCGGCAAGACCGGCAAGAGCAGTGGCGACGGTCAGCCTACGCCGGTCTCGGCTTGTGGCGGCGGCAAGCAGCAGTTGCCCGAAAGCGTCGCGGCGGAGTGAGCCGATGACTGCGCACGGCCAAAGCGCGATCCGGAAAGTGGGGACCGCTTTTCGGATGAATCGCGCGTCAGAAAGAAAAGCGCCGCTTCGGCATGTCGGGCCGAACGCGATCACCCAGGTGATAGAGGCGCTGCGGCACCGCCGGGGCGAGCCGGTGTGCGCCGAGGTTCTGGCGCGCGCCGGGCTGACGCGCTACGCCGCCGAGGCGCCGGCCGATATGGTGCACGAAGACGAGGTCGGCGCGTTGCAGCGCGCGGTCCGAGCAGAGCTTCCTCCTGAAGCTGCGGAGGCTGTGCTGCGCGAAGCTGGATTGCGGACGGGTGAATACCTGCTGAGCCACCGCATTCCGCGTTTCGCACAAGCCGGCCTCCGCATTTTTCCGGCCTCGCTTGCAGCACGGCTGCTGATCGGCGCAATTGGCGGCCATGCCTGGACCTTCGCGGGCAGCGGGACGTTCCGGGCCTTGCCGGGGCATCCGCTCATCGTGGAGATCGTGGGCTGCCCGCTAGCCGCCAGTCAGACCAGCCATGCGCCGGTGTGCGACATGTATGTTGGCGTGTTTCAGCGGCTGTTCGAAGTGCTGGTCTCGCAGCGCGCGCGTGCCGTCGAGACGGAGTGCTGTGCGATGGGCGCCCCCGCCTGCCGGTTCGAGATGTCGTGGCGAGCAGCCGAGGTCGCGTGGCCACAGCCGGCTTATCGGGATGCGCTGGCGCGCTAACCCGTGTCACCATAGCTTGCGATCTCGATGAGGTTGCCATCCGGATCGCGGATGTAGAGCGACATGATCGGCCCGCGCGCGCCGGTCCGCGCAACCGGCCCTTCCTCGATTTCAATGCCCTGCGCACGCAAATGTCGCTCAACCCGGGCGGGCGGCGCAGTCGTGACGAGGCAGATATCGCCGCTGCCCGGCGTTGGCGCGGCGGCCTTCGGCTCGAACTCGTTGCCAGCTTCGTGCAGGTTGATCTTGTTCGCGCCCAGTTGAAGCGCCGTTCGCCCCTCGCCGAAGGTGATGACCTCGGCGCCCAGCGCCTGCTCGTAGAAATCGCAGGTCCGGGCAATGGCTCGGACGGTCAGCACGATGTGATCGAAGCCAGTGATGTTCATATCCCGCCTGTGCCGATCGGTGCTTTCGCCAATCCCAGCAGCGCAACGTCTTGCCGCGTTACCACCCCGGAAAAAACGCCGCTCATGCGCGTGCGCATCTTGCCCTTGTCCTCGAAAGCGGCGCGGAAAGCTGCGTGGTCGCAGAGCGGGTGCCAGCCGCTCACCACACCGCCAAGAAGGAACGCGCCGCCCCATGTCGCGCTGGCCAGCACGAGGTCGCCCGCTGCGCGGCCCAACCAACGCGACATGAGCGCAACCATGCGACGCCCTGCCGGGTCCGTGTCCACCCGCGCGAAAACGGCATCCGCCGCAATGGGTTCGCTCGCCGACAGCCAGCCATAGACCGCGCCAATGCCTGCGCCGCTGAGCACGTCCTCTAGTGTGGCCGTCCGCCCCGGAACGATCGCCGCCAGCAGATCGGCCTCCTCTGCGCCTTGTGATGTCAGCGTCATGTGCCCCGCCTCGCTGGGACAGGCGAGCCAGTTGTTTGCCGCAGGGATCGCGGTCGCAGCGCCGAAGCCCGTCCCGACATTCACGGCCACCATGCGCTCGGTACTGGCAGGCTGGAATGACGCCGGGCCGACCGGCACGACGTCTCCTGTCCCGAGGAACGGCAGCGCCAGCGCGACGGCCTGTAAGTCATTAAAAATCTTGGTGGGAACGTGCAGCCGCGTGGACACGTCCAGCGCCA
>CAYVFK010000250.1:0-2919 GCA_964450925.1 uncultured Hyphomicrobiaceae bacterium
GCCGGAAATGGTCGCCTGCCCCCAACTCTGCGTACGCCTGTGATCCGAGCAAAAGGCGACATCGGGACTGTTGACCGTCGCAATCCGGGAACGGCCTGTTCGAGCCGGTATGTGGTCTTGTCGTTTTCATCATGGAGCATGGCGAGCTAGGCGGCCATGGGCTGGGGGCTTCCGTCACGGGCCGCTCAGCACCGACAGGCCCAGGGTCGTCATCTGGCGGACGCGGGCCGGGTCTTCGCCTGAGGCGCGTTGCGTGATGGCGAGGGCCAACTGCTCGCTCAGATACCGGGCTGCGGCCTCGACCGACAGGCCGGCTGCCCATTCTTCGCCATCGCGAAACGACTGGAGGAAAGCGGTATAGGCCGCGTGCGCCGCGGCATCGATTTCCTCCACCCGGGTGCGGGTCAGAGGCCCGAGCCGGTGCTTGCCCGCGCGCATCTTGTAGAACAGACAGCCCGTCTCCATCCGCGGATCGGCGCTTGCAAAGTCGATCAGGGCGTCCAGCGTGTCCTGCAATCCCTTACCGCTGTGCAGGATCGCGAACACGTCGGAGAGAACGCGCTCGGCATATCTGTCGAGAACAGCAAGGCTCAGCCCGTCCTCGCTGCCGAACTCGCGATAGAGCGAGGGCTTCGAGACGCCCGCCATCTGGCAGATCGCATTGACCGACACGTCCGCCGGGTCGCTGCGCCAGTACGCGCCAATGGCCACATCAAGAACAGCCTTGGGGTCCATCGTCCGGGGGCGACCGCGCGGCGGTTTAGCATCATCTTCATTCATTTTAGTACCAATCGGTATTTTATGTCTTGACAACATGTCCTCGATATTCGTACCAACTGGTAACACAGCGCACAAGCCGGAGAGAGCATGATGGCAGGGAACGGGCAGACAATCGTTATCACAGGCGCCAGCAGCGGCTTTGGCGCAGCCGCCGTGCGCGCCTTCGCCGACCGGGGAGACCGCGTCTGGGGCACGATGCGTGATATTGCAGGACGCAATGCGCACAAGAAGGCTGAGCTGGAGGCCTATTCTCCGTGCATCACCATCGCCGAGATGGACGTCACTTCTGAAGATTCAGTTGCCCAAGGCTTCGCGCCAATTCTCAATGAAGGCTCCGTCGATGTCCTGATCAACAATGCGGGCATCATGTATATCGGCATGACAGAGGCCTACAGCGTGGCGCAGGCCCGCGAGCAGATGGACACCAACTATTTCGGCGCCATCCGCGCGATGCAGGCGGTGCTGCCGTCCATGCGTGCGGCCAAGTCTGGCCTGATCATCAATACCAGTTCGATTGCCGGGCGGGTCTCGCCGCCCTTCTTTGGCACCTATTGCGCGACCAAACATGCGCTGGAGGCCTACAGCCAGAGCCTTCGCTATGAAGTCGCCGCCTTCGGCGTTGACGTGGCGCTGGTCGAGCCGGGGCCGTTCCCGTCGAACCTGCTGGCGGCCGGGAAGCCACCTGCGCGCGAAGACGTTCTGGCCTCATACGGCGATCTGCGTGACATTCCCACGGACATGGTCGCGGGGTTCTCTGACATGCTGGCAAGCGATGCTGCCCCCGATCCGCAGCTCGTTGTCGATGCCTATCTGGACCTTGCAGGCGCGCCCGCCGGCAAGCGCCCCACCCGCACGGTCGTCGGCATCACCTGGGGTGTGGACGAGATCAACGCCTACAGCCAGCCACGCCAGGACGCCCTCCTGAAGGAGCTTCAGCTCGACGGCGTATTGGGCGGCGTCGATGGCTGACCACCCGTACCGAAACCCAGAACCAGCTTGATCCCAAAAAGGACCTTTCCAATGATCAAACCCTTCCTGGCTGTCGCCGCCGCGGCGGCTGTCATTGCATCCTGCGCAACTGCGGAAAAAAGCGAGAACACCATGACCAACAAGGAGATCGTCGGCACGTTTCTAGGCGCTGTCTCGCAAGGCGACGCCGACACGATGCGCGCGCTGGCGAACCCGGATTACATCCAGCACAACCCGTTTATTCCGACCGGGCTGGAGCCGTTCATCGAGCTACTGCCGGTGCTGGAAGCCGCCGGAACGACGGCTGAGAACGTCCGTATGTTCCAGGATGGCGACTACGTCTTCATGCACAATATCTGGCGCAATGCTTCCCCGTTCGGCGCACCCGAAATGGTGGCGTTCGACATCATCCGCGTGGACGAGAACGGGAAGGTGGCGGAGCATTGGGATGCGCTGCAGCCGCTCGTCTCGGAAACGCTCAGCGGGCGGACCCAGACCGATGGCCCGACCCAAGCCACTGATCTGGACCAAACCGAAGCCAACAAGGCGCTGGCTGTCGCGTTGGTCCAGGACTTGCTGATGGGCCGCGACCCCGCACGGATCACCGACTACATCAGCGCCGAGAGCTACGCCCAGCACAACCCAGGGATCGCGGACGGGCTGGACGGGATCGTCGCGGCCGTTGAGACGCTGACGGCGCAAGGCAACATGTTCCAATACACCGAGATCCACGCGGTGCTTGGCGAGGGCAACTTCGTTCTCACCGTAAGCGAAGGCCAGTGGAACGGCACAACCAACGCCTTCTACGACCTGTTCCGGATGGAAGACGGCATGATCGTCGAGCATTGGGACGTGATCCAGCCCGTCCCGACCGAGGGCCTCGTCAACACCAACGGCATGTTCACGGGATTTGTCGGCGTCGGCACGGAGTCGATCGGGGAATAGGGTCTGACCACGGCCCCGCCCCACGGGCCTGATCTGCGCAGGCGGTGGCATCCCTCTCGCCCGCGATCTGGCTGGAAACACTAGCGATAAAGAGAGGGCGCTCGGACCACCGGCCCGAACGTCTGATGACAGCTTCTGGAAGTTGCTGCCATTCGCCCAACTGCTTGCTGGTGACGCAAAAGGGCCATGAATAGTGTGACCGGCCCCAAATCGTTATGTCTCAAA
>CAYVFK010000251.1:0-2917 GCA_964450925.1 uncultured Hyphomicrobiaceae bacterium
ACGTCGGTGCGATCATGCAGGCCTCCACGCCCAACCAGATCATCGGCGTGATCGCGCACGAGGCAGGACATATTGCCGGCGGACATCTGTCGCGGCTGCGCACGGTCATGAAGCGCGCGCAGAGCGCTTCGCTCATGCTCCAGCTTTTGAGTATAGCCGCAGCGGTCGGAGGAGCGGCGTCGGGCGCAGGCAGCGATGCGGCCCAGGCGGGCCAGGCGCTGGCGCTGGGTGGACAGAGCGCGCTGATGAACACCATCATGGCTTATCGCCGCGCCGAAGAATATTCGGCGGACCAGGCCGCGATGACCTATCTGAACCGGACGCGCCAGTCGGGCCGCGGTATGATCGAGGTGCTGGAGTTCTTCGCGCAGCGCGAACTGGCTGCTGTTGGCGTCGTGAACCCCTATTCGCAGACCCACCCGATTTCCCGTGATCGCATCCAGCAACTCAGGCAGCTGGTGCGCCAGAGCCCGTATTACGACAAGCGCGACCCCGAGGAACTGCAGCGACGGCATAATCTGGCGCGGGCCAAGCTCGAAGGGTTCATGAACCAGCGCAATCCGCAAGCGGTGTTCAACAAATATCCGCAATCGGACCAGAGCTTGCCCGCTCGCTACGCCCGGGCCATCGCGCGCAACTTCGCCGCCGGCGCGGACGCAGCGATGCCAGATATCAATGCATTGATCGAATCACGGCCCGATAATCCGTATTTTCATGAGCTTAAGGGACAGTTCCTGCTTGAAAGCGGTCAGGTGCAACAAGCCATCGCCCCGTTGAAGAAGTCTGTGAGCCTCGCACCTGACGCTGGGTTGATCCGGATCATGTTGGCGCAGGCGCTGCTGGCCGAGGGCGGCAAGGATAATCTCAATGAAGCAGTAAACCATCTACGCAAGGCGCTGGTGACAGAAGACAGGTCGGCGCGCGGCTATCGGCAACTCGCGATTGCCTATGGCCGGCTCGGCCGTATTGCCGATGCAGAGCTTGCTTCGGCACAGGCCTATTTCTATGAAGGTCAGCTGAAACTCGCCAAGGAGCAGGCCGAGCGGGCCAAGGCTGGGTTCCCGCCGCACTCCGCATCATGGGTCAAAGCCGACGACATCGTGAATTTCGAGCCGCCGCAGCGGTAGCGCTTCGAGCAACGCATATCCAAAAAGGTCCAAGCATGAAGAAACTTGTGATTGCGGCCGGTGTAATGGCCATAGCAGCCGTGTTCACCGTTCAGCCGCGCGCAGCCACAACCGATCAATTCGACGCTGCACAAGAAGAGGCGATCCAGGAGATCGTCCGGTCATACCTGCTGGAAAACCCCGGCATCCTGGAAGAGGTGATCGCAGAGTTGCAGAAGCAGCGCGAGGCCGAAGCAGCGGTGGCGCGGCAGGATTTCCTGCGCGATCTTTACAGCGCGGATTCCAAATACAAGCGCTTTGGCATGGGCGAGGGCGATGTCGTGGTCGTAGAGTTCATGGACTACAATTGCCCATTTTGCCGGACCGCGTATTCTGTCTTGAGCGAGCTGGCGCCAGAGGCTGACATCGAGGTGCGCTTCATCGAGTTCCCCGTGCTCGGCCCGGGCTCGACGGTCGCCTCGCAAGCTGCGCTCGCGGCCGAAAAACAGGGCAAATACATGGAATTGCATGATGCTTTGATGGGGCTGACCCAGCGCATTGAGAGCGAGGACGTCATCTTCAAGACCGCTGAGGAGGTCGGGCTGGATGTCGAGCAGCTCAAGCAGGACATGCAGGCGCCCGAAATCGCGGAGATGATCGACGAAAACTTGCAGCTTGCGGATGCGCTCGGCGTTCAGGGCACGCCGGCTTTCTTCGTCGGCGATAGTGCGATCCCCGGCGCGCCGGAAAACCTGCGTGACGAACTGATCGAGGCGATCGCTGAGGCGCGCGAGGGGTGTACGGTCTGCTGAAAGACGCGGGCCTAGGCCGTCGTGGTGCTATGCAATGCCTTCGATATTTGCTAGGCAACAGCGCAACCGGGCGCGCCACAAGCGGATTGCGTGCGCTGCGCCTGTTCTCCATCCGAGACCGCAATGCCCAAGCCCGTCTATGTCCTCAATGGCCCCAACCTGAATCTGCTCGGCGAGCGCGAGCCAGAGATTTATGGCCGCGAGAGCTTGGGCGACATTCGCAAACGGTTGGAGCAAAGCGCAGCGGGCAAGGGCCTGACAGTCGATTTCCGCCAGTCAAACGGCGAGGGCGAACTGATCGACTGGATCCACGAGGCGCGCACGGGTGCGTCAGGCATCATCATCAATCCGGCTGGCTACGGCCACACATCCGTCGCGATCCTCGATGCCATGTTGGCAACCAACAACATCCCTTGCATCGAGGTGCATCTGTCGAACATCTATAAACGCGAGGCGTTCCGGCAGCAGTCGCTCGTCTCGCTGGCGGCGACAGGCGTGATCTGCGGTCTGGGATCGCAGGGCTATGACCTGGCGCTGGAGGCGATAGCGACCCGGCTGAGCGCTGCGCCGTAACGGGGAACAGTGAGGCAGACAAAAAAGCATGAACGAAAAATCCAAATCTCCGCTGATCGACGAGGATGCGATACGCGGTCTGGCGGAGGTCTTGAATGAAACAGGTCTGAGCGAGATCGAAGTGGAACAGAAGGGCTTGCGCATCCGTGTGGCGCGCAACGTGACCGCGACGTTCAGCGCTCCTGCGCCCGCAGCCTCACCCACCGAAACCGCCGCCGCCCAGAAATCCGCTGCCGATCCGGATGCCGACCTTGCCACGCATCCTGGCGCTGTTACCTCGCCAATGGTGGGCACGGCCTATCGCGCGCCGGAGCCGGGCGCAGCAGCATTCGTTGAGGTCGGGGCGACCGTCGAGCGCGGCCAGACGCTGATGATCGTCGAGGCCATGAAGACCATGAACCATATCCCCGCGCCGCGCGCCGGAAC